>NZ_JBGOOI010000076.1:0-20461 GCF_041439605.1 Vibrio sp. 1F169
CTCCAATCGCAATGGACGAAGGTCTACGTTTCGCAATCCGCGAAGGTGGCCGTACAGTTGGTGCTGGTGTTGTAGCTAAAATCTTTGCATAAGATTTGACGAACCACTAGTAAAAAGGGCATCATTTGATGCCCTTTTTCTGCGCTGAAAAAAGAGTTGGGTGTTTTGACATCAATTTTAACTCTTAGCAAAGAATTAAACGGTCTTTTTAACTAAAATGACTGTTAGATGTGTTGTTTTGCAACGCAAAGGAATGTGCCCTGCAACAGCGGGGTTATTGTCGTCTATATTTAAGACTTATCACAGGTTGGTTTTATGAAAGCAAACGCTGAAACTCCTGATAGCTCAGGTGCAGCAGATACAATGAAGTGGGTAGTCGCTTTTGTACTGTTGGCTGCTGCTGTTGTGGGTAATTACCTGTATGGTGAATTGTCTGTTGTAATTCGCGCTGCAGGTGTAGTTGTGCTGATTGCTGCCGCACTAGGCGTTGCAGCAACAACAACTAAAGGTAAAGCTGCGATCGATTTTGCAAAAGAATCTCGTATGGAGATTCGTAAAGTTGTTTGGCCTACTCGCCAAGAAACTATGCAAACTACATTGATCGTTTTAGCTGTATGTATTGTTATGTCTCTAGTGCTTTGGGGAATTGACGGCATTATGGTCCGTTTAGTTTCTCTAGCAACTGGAGTGTAGAGGGTTCTGATTCATGAGTGAAGCTCCAAAAAAACGTTGGTATGTAGTTCAAGCCTTTTCTGGCTATGAAGGTCGTGTATCTCAATCGTTACGCGAACATATTAAAATGCACGACATGGAAGAATTCTTTGGTGACGTTTTAGTACCTACTGAAGAAGTAGTGGAAATGCGTGCAGGTCAACGCCGTAAAAGCGAACGTAAGTTCTTCCCTGGCTACGTATTAGTGCAAATGATCATGAATGATGAATCATGGCACTTAGTACGCAGCATTCCTCGTGTTATGGGCTTCATTGGTGGTACCTCTGATCGTCCTGCACCAATCACTGACAAAGAAGCTGATGCTATCTTGAACCGTCTAGAGAAAGCGAGCGAGTCTCCACGTCCTAAGACAATGTTCGAAGCGGGTGAAGTGGTTCGTGTGAACGATGGTCCGTTTGCTGATTTCAACGGTACAGTTGAAGAAGTAGATTACGAGAAAAGCCGCATTAAGGTATCTGTATCGATCTTTGGTCGTGCAACACCGGTTGAGCTTGAATTTGGTCAAGTTGAAAAGCTGGACTAAAACTCTAACTTTTGAACAAGCTGTGGATAAATGCTTCATAAGTTGTTCAAAATAAAAGAGTATAAAAAACCACCTTTTTAGGGTTGTTAAAGGCGCGAATTATGATTATAATTTCGCGCCTTTTTACTTCTATCGAAGTAAGAAAGAGTTAATTGAAATTAAGGGGAGCTTGCCTCAGGGCTAGCGTATGTACCCAAAAATTAGGAAATATCATGGCTAAGAAAGTTGAAGCTTATATCAAACTGCAAGTTGCAGCTGGTATGGCAAACCCAAGTCCACCGGTTGGTCCTGCTCTAGGTCAACACGGCGTGAACATCATGGAATTCTGTAAAGCGTTCAACGCAAAAACAGAATCTGTTGAGAAAGGTCTACCTACTCCAGTAGTAATTACTGTTTACAACGACCGTTCTTTCACGTTCGTAACTAAGACTCCACCTGCTGCTGTTCTTCTTAAGAAAGCTGCTGGCGTTAAGTCTGGTTCAGGTCGTCCAAACACTGAGAAAGTTGGTACTGTAACTGACGCTCAAGTTCAGGAAATCGCAGAAACTAAAGCTGCTGATATGACTGGTGCTGACATCGAAGCAATGAAGCGTTCTATTGCTGGTACTGCTCGTTCAATGGGCCTAGTGGTAGAGGGATAAGATCATGGCAAAACTTACTAAGCGTATGCGCGTAATCCGCGACAAAGTTGAAGTAACTAAAGAATACGAAATCAACGAAGCTGTTGCTCTTCTTAAAGAACTAGCTACTGCTAAATTCGTTGAGTCTGTAGATGTTGCTGTTAACCTAGGCATCGATGCTCGTAAATCTGACCAAAACGTACGTGGCGCAACTGTGCTACCTCACGGTACTGGCCGTGACATCCGCGTTGCTGTGTTCACTCAAGGTGCAAACGCAGAAGCAGCTAAAGCAGCTGGCGCAGATATCGTTGGTATGGAAGATCTTGCTGAGCAAGTGAAAAAAGGCGAAATGAACTTCGACGTTGTTGTTGCTTCTCCTGATGCAATGCGTGTTGTTGGTCAACTAGGTACAATCCTAGGTCCACGCGGCCTTATGCCAAACCCTAAAGTTGGTACTGTAACTCCTAACGTTGCTGAAGCGGTTAAGAACGCTAAAGCTGGTCAGGTTCGTTACCGTAACGACAAGAACGGTATCATCCACACTACTATCGGCAAAGCATCTTTCGAAGCTAAACAGCTTCAAGAGAACCTAGAAGCACTTCTAGTTGCTCTTAAGAAAGCTAAGCCTTCTTCAGCGAAAGGTACTTTCCTGAAGAAAGTAAGCATCTCTACTACAATGGGTGCTGGTGTTACTGTTGATCAAGCTAGTCTTGACACTCAAGCAAACTAATTTGCTTCGGCGCAGATTTAGTGTATACTTCTGCGCCTAATATTTGTGGTTGGATGATTTTTGAAGCAATTCAGGTCATCCGTCCCAAGACCGTAGGCGCCGTACTCTTCGGAGATATAGCTTAATAAAACCTACGTAGGCGATGTTGTGGTTTGAAGTGAATTTATTCATTTTTAAATAACATCGTAAACGCTCATTACATTTTGTATGAGTGCTGTAATCACAACCAGAGGTTAATCCAAATGGCTTTAAATCTTCAAGACAAAAAAGCAATTGTTGCTGAAGTCAACGAAGCTGCCAGTGGTGCACTTTCTGCAGTTGTAGCTGATTCTCGTGGCGTTACTGTTGGCGCAATGACTTCTCTACGTAAACAAGCTCGCGAAGCGGGTGTTTACATGAGAGTTGTTCGTAACACACTAGCACGCCGTGCGATTCAGGGTACAGACTACGAGTGTCTAACTGACACTTTCACTGGTCCAACTCTGATCGCATTCTCTAATGAGCACCCAGGTGCTGCAGCGCGTCTTTTCAAAGACTTCGCTAAAGAGAATAAAGATTTCGAGATCAAAGCTGCTGCATTTGAAGGCGCAGTTACTGATGCTGAAGTACTAGCGACACTACCAACTTACGACGAAGCTATCGCACGCCTAATGATGTGCATGAAAGAAGCTTCTGCTGGCAAGCTGGTTCGTACTATCGCTGCTGTTCGCGACCAAAAAGAAGAAGCTGCGGCTTAAGCCTTGCTTTTCACTGGTTGCTATTTAAACTTATTGTTGACTTAAAAGAGAATTGTTATGTCTATTACTAACGAGCAAATCCTAGACGCAGTTGCAGAAATGTCTGTAATGCAAGTTGTTGAGCTTATCGAAGCTATGGAAGAGAAATTCGGTGTTACTGCTGCTGCTGCAGTTGTAGCTGGTGGTGCTTCTGCTGAAGCTGCTGCTGAGCAAACTGAATTCGACGTAATCCTAACTGCTGCTGGCGCTAACAAAGTACAAGTTATCAAAGCTGTACGTGGCGCAACTGGCCTAGGTCTTAAAGAAGCTAAAGGTCTTGTAGACTCAGCTCCTGCAGCGCTTAAAGAAGGCGTTGACAAAGCTGAAGCTGAAGCTCTTAAAGCACAGCTAGAAGAAGCTGGCGCTTCTGTTGAAGTTAAGTAATTATTACTTAATTTCTTAGCCGCAAGGCTAATGGCTGGTGGTTTATTAACCACCGGCCTTTTTGCGCTGTAGGGCTATGACGAAATTTCCGCTGTTTAACCGTCATAATCCAAGCAAAAAAACAGTCATTTTTTCGAAATGATTGTTCACTACAGTAAACAGCTGTTTGTCACCGCCCCCTCTGAAGAGTGTTTTGGGTGGTTTGGGTCACTTATCAGCGAGCTGAGGAACCCCATGGTTTACTCTTATACCGAGAAAAAGCGCATCCGTAAGGATTTTGGTACTCGTCCACAAGTTTTGGACATTCCATACCTGTTATCGATCCAGCTTGATTCTTTCGACAAATTCATCGAACAGGATCCTGAAGGTCAATACGGTCTTGAAGCTGCTTTCCGTTCTGTATTTCCAATTCAGAGCTACAACGGCAATTCTGAGCTGCAATACGTTAGCTACCGTCTTGGTGAGCCAGTTTTTGACGTTAAAGAATGTCAAATCCGCGGTGTTACTTACTCAAAGCCACTACGCGTAAAACTACGTCTAGTTATCTTTGATCGAGATGCACCAGCAGGTACTGTAAAAGACATTAAAGAACAAGAAGTCTACATGGGCGAAATTCCGCTTATGACTGACAATGGTACTTTCGTAATTAATGGTACCGAGAGGGTTATCGTATCCCAGCTGCACCGAAGCCCAGGCGTGTTCTTCGACAGTGATAAGGGTAAGACCCACTCATCAGGTAAAGTTCTTTATAACGCACGTGTAATTCCTTACCGTGGCTCATGGTTAGACTTTGAGTTCGATCCTAAGGATAACTTATTCGTACGTATCGACCGTCGTCGTAAGCTACCAGCATCGATTATCCTTCGTGCACTTGGTAAATCGACTGAAGAGATCCTAGATCTGTTCTTCGACAAAGTGAACTTCGAAGTGAAAGACCAAACTCTACTTATGGAGTTGGTTCCTGATCGTCTACGTGGTGAAACTGCGTCATTCGACATCGAAGCAAACGGCAAAACTTACGTTGAGACTGGTCGTCGTGTAACTGCTCGCCATATCCGTCAACTTGAAAAAGATGGCGTTGAGCACATCGAAGTACCAGTAGAGTACATCGTTGAAAAGATTGCTGCGAAAGATTACATCAACGAAGCAACTGGCGAGATCATCGTTGGCGCAAACCAAGAGATTAGCCTAGAAGCACTTGCTAACCTGTCTCAAGCAGGTCACAAGACTCTAGAAGTGCTGTTCACGAATGACCTAGACCATGGTCCATTCATGTCAGACACTCTACGTGCGGATAGCACAGTAGATCGCATCTCTGCATTGGTAGAAATCTACCGCATGATGCGTCCTGGCGAGCCACCAACGAAAGAAGCTGCAGAATCATTGTTCGAAAGCCTATTCTTCTCTGAAGATCGTTACGACCTATCAACTGTAGGCCGTATGAAATTCAACAGCTCTATCGAGCGTGAAGAAGAAGAAGAGCGCGGTACTCTGGATGAATCAGACATCATCGAAGTGATGAAGAAACTGATTGGTATCCGTAACGGCATTGGTGAAGTGGACGATATCGACCACCTTGGCAACCGTCGTATCCGTTCTGTAGGTGAAATGGCAGAAAACCAATTCCGTGTTGGTCTAGTTCGTGTAGAACGTGCCGTTAAAGAACGTCTAAGCCTTGGTGACCTTGATGCAATCATGCCTCAAGACCTTATCAACGCTAAGCCGATCTCTGCTGCAGTTAAAGAATTCTTTGGCTCTTCACAGCTTTCACAGTTTATGGACCAAAACAACCCATTGTCAGAAGTTACGCACAAGCGTCGTATCTCTGCTTTAGGTCCTGGTGGTCTTACTCGTGAGCGCGCAGGCTTCGAAGTACGTGACGTTCACGTAACTCACTACGGTCGTCTATGTCCGATCGAAACGCCTGAAGGTCCAAACATCGGTCTAATTAACTCGCTATCTGCATTTGCACGTTGTAACGATTACGGTTTCCTAGAAACTCCGTACCGTCGTGTAGTAGATGGTGTAGTAACAGAAGAAGTTGATTACCTGTCTGCAATCCAGGAAGGTCAATTCGTAATCGCGCAAGCAAATACCATTCTTACTGAAGAAGGTACGTTTGCAGATGAGCTAATCACAGCTCGTCAAAAAGGTGAATCTGGTCTTCACCCACGCGATCACGTTGACTACATGGACGTTGCGACAAACCAAGTAGTATCTATCGCTGCTTCGCTTATCCCGTTCCTAGAACACGATGATGCGAACCGTGCATTGATGGGTGCCAACATGCAACGTCAAGCTGTACCAACACTTAGAGCTGATAAGCCTCTAGTAGGTACGGGTATCGAACGTAACATCGCAGTTGACTCTGGTGTTACAGCGGTTGCTAAACGTGGTGGTCAAGTTCAGTCTGTTGACGCTTCTCGTATCGTAGTTAAGGTTAACGAAGATGAATTGGTACCTGGCGAAGCTGGTATCGATATCTACAACCTGACTAAGTACACGCGTTCGAACCAAAACACATGTATTAACCAACGTCCAACTGTACTTCCTGGTGAACCAGTTGCACGCGGCGATGTTCTTGCTGACGGTCCTTCAACAGACCTTGGTGAACTAGCTCTTGGCCAAAACATGCGTATCGCATTCATGCCTTGGAACGGTTACAACTTCGAAGACTCGATCTTAGTATCTGAGCGCGTAGTTCAAGAAGACCGTTTCACGACAATCCACATTCAAGAACTATCTTGTGTGGCTCGTGATACTAAGCTGGGTTCTGAAGAGATCACAGCTGATATT
The DNA here is from genome assembly GCF_041439605.1 of Vibrio sp. 1F169. NCBI lineage: Bacteria > Pseudomonadati > Pseudomonadota > Gammaproteobacteria > Vibrionales > Vibrionaceae > Vibrio > Vibrio sp. 1F169. The sequence goes on from NZ_JBGOOI010000076.1 coordinate 6,562, forward strand.
CCAAACGTAGGTGAGTCTGCTCTGTCTAAACTAGACGAGTCAGGTATCGTTTACATTGGTGCTGAAGTTAAGGGTGGCGACATCCTAGTTGGTAAAGTAACCCCTAAAGGTGAAACTCAACTGACTCCTGAAGAGAAGCTACTACGTGCTATCTTCGGTGAGAAAGCATCTGATGTTAAAGATACTTCTCTACGTGTACCAAACTCTGTTTCGGGTACTATCATCGATGTACAAGTCTTCACTCGCGATGGCGTAGAGAAAGACAAACGTGCACTTGAAATCGAACAGATGCAGCTTAAAGAAGCTAAGAAAGATCTAACTGAAGAGTTCCAAATTCTTGAGGGTGGCCTTCTTAACCGTGTTAAAGCTGTACTTCTGTCTGGTGGTTACTCTGAAGCTAAGCTTGATACTATCGGTCGTAAGCAATGGCTAGAGCAAGTTCTAGAAGACGATGCGCTACAAACACAGCTTGAGCAACTTGCTGAGCAGTGGGATGAGCTAAAAGCAGACTTCGATAAGAAGTTTGAAACTAAGCGTCGTAAAATCACTCAAGGTGATGATCTAGCGCCTGGCGTTCTTAAGATTGTTAAAGTTTACCTAGCGGTTAAACGTCGTATCCAGCCTGGTGATAAGATGGCCGGTCGTCACGGTAACAAAGGTGTAATCTCTAAGATTAACCCTGTTGAAGACATGCCATACGATGAGAAAGGTCAGCCTGTAGACATCGTACTTAACCCGCTGGGTGTACCATCGCGTATGAACATCGGTCAGATCCTAGAAGTTCACTTAGGTTTGGCTGCGAAAGGTATCGGTGACAAGATCAACCAAATGGTTAAGGAACAACAAGAACTGCATAAGTTCCGTGAGTTCCTACAGAAGGTTTACGATCTTGGCGATACTCGTCAGAAAGTTGATATTGCTGAACTGTCTGATGATCAAGTTCGTACACTGATCAAGAACCTACGTGGCGGTCTACCGATTGCTACACCTGTGTTCGACGGTGCTTCTGAGTCTCTAATCAAAGAACTACTTAAACTGGGTGATCTGCCAGAATCTGGTCAGCTTAAACTGTTTGATGGTCGTACTGGTGATTCGTTTGAGCGTCCTGTAACTGTTGGTTACATGTACATGCTGAAACTGAACCACTTGGTTGATGACAAGATGCATGCTCGTTCAACTGGTTCTTACAGCCTAGTAACTCAGCAACCACTTGGTGGTAAAGCTCAGTTCGGTGGTCAGCGTTTCGGTGAGATGGAAGTATGGGCACTAGAAGCATACGGTGCTGCATATACTCTACAAGAAATGCTAACAGTTAAGTCAGATGACGTTAACGGCCGTACTAAGATGTACAAGAACATCGTAGATGGTAACCATAGCATGGAACCTGGCATGCCAGAGTCGTTCAACGTACTGTTGAAAGAGATTCGCTCGCTAGGTATCAACATCGAGCTAGAAGACGAAGAGTAATCCCTCTTTTTTATAAAGAAGATTGGATTACTTGGTAAAGGGGGCTCACTTTAGTCGGTGAGCTCCTTTAACTCCTTACAGGAGCTGAACGTGAAAGACTTATTAAACTTTCTAAAAGCACAGCATAAGACCGAAGAATTTGATGCAATCAAAATCGGTCTATCTTCACCAGACACGATCCGTTCGTGGTCTTTTGGTGAAGTTAAAAAGCCAGAAACAATTAACTATCGTACGTTCAAACCTGAACGTGATGGTCTGTTCTGTGCACGTATTTTTGGTCCAGTTAAAGACTACGAATGTCTTTGTGGCAAATACAAGCGCCTGAAGCACCGTGGTGTTATCTGTGAGAAGTGTGGCGTTGAAGTTACACAAACTAAAGTTCGTCGTGACCGTATGGGCCACATCGAGCTTGCTTCACCAGTTGCTCACATCTGGTTTCTAAAATCACTACCGTCTCGTATCGGTCTACTAATGGATATCCCTCTGCGTGATATCGAACGTGTTCTTTACTTCGAAATGTACGTAGTAACTGAACCGGGTATGACTGATCTAGAAAAATCTCAGATGCTTACTGAAGAAGAGTATCTGGATCGTCTAGAAGAGTGGGGTGACGAATTCACTGCTAAGATGGGTGCTGAAGCGATCAAAGATCTGCTTTCAACAATGGACCTTCATCAAGAAGTGGAAGAAATGCGCGAAGAGTTGGAAACAACTAACTCTGAAACTAAGCGTAAGAAAGTTACTAAGCGTTTGAAGCTAGTTGAAGCGTTCATTTCGTCAGGCAACAAGCCTGAGTGGATGATCCTAACTGTACTTCCAGTGCTACCGCCAGATCTACGTCCTCTAGTACCACTAGATGGCGGTCGTTTTGCGACCTCTGATCTGAACGACCTTTACCGTCGTGTGATCAACCGTAACAACCGTTTGAAGCGTCTTCTAGAGCTAGCGGCTCCAGACATCATCGTACGTAACGAAAAGCGTATGCTGCAAGAGTCTGTTGATGCCCTTCTAGATAACGGTCGTCGCGGTCGTGCGATCACGGGTTCTAACAAGCGTCCTCTGAAATCTCTTGCTGATATGATCAAGGGTAAACAAGGTCGTTTCCGTCAGAACCTTCTAGGTAAACGTGTAGACTATTCTGGCCGTTCTGTAATCACAGTTGGTCCATACCTTCGTCTACATCAGTGTGGTCTTCCTAAGAAGATGGCACTTGAGCTATTTAAGCCGTTCATCTATAGCAAGCTAGAGACTCGTGGCATGGCTACGACAATCAAAGCTGCTAAGAAAATGGTAGAGCGCGAAGAAGCGATCGTTTGGGATATCCTAGACGAAGTGATCCGTGAACACCCAGTACTGCTTAACCGTGCACCTACACTTCACCGTCTAGGTATCCAAGCGTTTGAACCAGTACTAATCGAAGGTAAAGCGATTCAGCTTCACCCACTAGTGTGTGCGGCATACAACGCCGACTTCGATGGTGACCAAATGGCTGTACACGTGCCTCTAACTCTAGAAGCACAGCTTGAAGCTCGTACCCTAATGATGTCGACGAATAATATTCTGTCGCCAGCATCTGGTGATCCAATCATCGTACCTTCTCAGGACGTTGTATTGGGTCTTTACTACATGACACGTGACAAGATCAACGTGAAAGGTGAAGGTATGTACCTTGCTGGCCCTGCTGAGGCTGAAAAGGCATACCGTACTAAGACTGCTGAGCTACACGCTCGCGTTAAAGTACGTATCACTGAAACTGTAGTAGATGAAGACGGCAATAGCACAACGAATACTGGCTTAGTTGATACGACTGTAGGTCGTGCAATGCTATGGCAGATCGTTCCAGCTGGCCTACCGTACAGCATCGTTAACCAAAAGTTAGGTAAGAAGCAGATCTCTACTCTTCTTAACGAGTGTTACCGTAAGCTTGGTCTAAAAGATACAGTAGTATTTGCTGACCAAATCATGTACGCAGGTTTCGCATACGCGGCACTTTCTGGTGTTTCTGTAGGTATCAACGATATGGTTGTTCCTCAAGCGAAATACGATGAAATTGAATCTGCTGAAGAAGAAGTTCGCGAAATCCAAGAGCAATTCCAATCTGGTCTTGTTACTGCGGGTGAGCGTTACAACAAAGTTATCGATATCTGGGCATCTACGAATGACCGCGTTGCGAAAGCAATGATGGATAACCTATCTTCTGAAACAGTTATCAACCGTGACGGCGAAGAAGAACAGCAAGAATCGTTCAACAGCATCTACATGATGGCCGACTCGGGCGCACGTGGTTCTGCAGCTCAGATTCGTCAGCTAGCAGGTATGCGTGGTCTGATGGCGCGTCCAGATGGTTCAATCATCGAAACGCCGATCACAGCGAACTTTAAAGAAGGTCTAAACGTCCTTCAGTACTTTATCTCAACGCACGGTGCTCGTAAGGGTCTTGCGGATACAGCACTGAAAACAGCAAACTCGGGTTACCTAACTCGTCGTCTAGTAGACGTTGCTCAAGACGTTGTAGTACACGAACATGACTGTGGCACGCATGAAGGTATCGACATGATGCCTCACATCGAAGGTGGTGACGTTAAAGTTGCACTTTCTGAGCTTGCTCTAGGTCGTGTAGTAGCTGAAGACGTTCTTAAGCCTGGTACTGAAGATGTACTGATTCCACGTAATACTCTGATTGATGAGAAGTGGTGTCAAATCATGGAAGACAACTCAGTAGATAGCATGAAAGTGCGCTCTGTTGTTACCTGTGATGCAGACTTCGGTTGTTGTGCACAGTGTTACGGTCGTGACCTAGCACGTGGTCACCTAGTGAATCAAGGTGAAGCAGTTGGTGTTATCGCTGCACAATCTATCGGTGAACCGGGTACACAGCTAACGATGCGTACGTTCCACATCGGTGGTGCGGCATCTACTGCAGCAGCAGAGAACAGCATCCAAGCTAAGACAACTGGTACTGTGAAACTTCACAATGCTAAGTTCGTAGTTAACAAAGATAAGAAACTGGTTATCACTTCTCGTGCATCTGAGATGACGATTATTGATGAGTTCGGCCGTACTAAAGAGAAGCACAAACTTCCTTACGGTTCGATGCTAACCAAAGGCGACAACGCAGCAGTTACTGCTGGTGAAGTTGTAGCTAACTGGGAAGCGCATACCATGCCAATCATCACTGAAGTGGCAGGTCGTATCCAATTCGTAGATATGATCGATGGTATTACAGTTTCTCGTCAAACTGACGATCTAACTGGTCTTTCTTCAAGTGAAGTAACAGACGCAGCAGCTCGCCCAGCAGCAGGTAAAGATATGCGTCCAGCTATCAAACTTGTTGATGAGCAAGGTAACGACGTAATGATTCCTGGTACTGATATGCCAGCTCACTACTTCCTACCTGGCAAAGCGATTGTAAACATCGAAGATGGCGCTGAAGTTGGCATTGGTGACACACTATCTCGTATCCCTCAAAAATCGAGCGGAAACAAAGATATCACCGGTGGTCTACCACGCGTAGCTGACCTATTCGAAGCTCGTAAGCCTAAAGAGCCTGCGATCCTTGCTGAGCACACAGGTACTGTGTCTTTCGGTAAAGAAACGAAAGGTAAGCGTCGTCTAGTAATCACTCGTGAAGGCGGTGACGCTTACGAAGAGATGATTCCTAAGCACCGTCAATTGAACGTGTTCGAAGGTGAGAAGATTGAACGTGGTGATGTAATCGCCGACGGTCCTGAAACTCCACACGATATCCTGCGTCTACGTGGTATCCACGCTGTGACTCAGTACATCGCGAACGAAGTTCAAGAAGTTTACCGCTTACAAGGCGTAAAGATTAACGATAAGCACATCGAGACTATCGTTCGTCAAATGCTACGTAAATGTACAATCACACATTCTGGTGACTCTCCGTTCCTACCTGGCGAACAAGTTGAGTACCACAATGTTAAGATTGCTAACCGTAAGCTAGAAGCTGAAGGTAAAGAACTAGTGCGTTTCGAACGTGATCTACTAGGTATTACTAAAGCATCTCTTGCAACTGAGTCATTCATCTCAGCTGCATCGTTCCAAGAAACGACTCGCGTACTAACAGAAGCTGCGGTTTCTGGTAAGCGTGATGACCTTCGCGGCCTGAAAGAGAACGTAATTGTTGGTCGTCTGATCCCAGCTGGTACTGGTTTCGCATACCACCAAGAGCGTCAAAAGCAACGTGAAGAAGAGCAAGAAGGTCCTTCAGCTGAGCAAGCTACTGACAATCTAGCAGCACTTCTAAACGCTGGTTTCTCTTCAGAAGAGTAAGCTCTACGAGTAGTCTCTAAGAGATAAGAAAAAAGGCACCTTCGGGTGCCTTTTTTGTATCTGTCGTATTGGTATTTAGCTATGACTTATAAAGTGATAGGTGTGATTATCTAGCTGGTGGGGTTGGATTTATGTCCTGAAGAGTGCTCTTTGAGGCCAGTAAGATAAAGGGTAGAGATGATTAGGCTGATTAGGGCTGTAACCATATGCTTATGGCTAAAGGTCAGGGCGAGCGAGTAAGCTCTGTCTGAAAGGTTCTGGGTAGTTTGGATAACCTTACAGACAAAACAAAAAGCTTGCACAGAGGCAAGCTTATTAAGGATTCAGCTAACTAAGCGCCTGGTGGAATCGCTAAACTGTCTGCAATAAGCTGGATAAGATTATCTTCTACTTCAAAACGTACTTCGAGTAGTTCACCTACTTTTGACATATCTCCTTCGAAGTTAGGCAACTCATCGTCTGCACTTACTTTAACGTACTTATCATTGAACTCTAGAAGCGGCTCGGTTGTAAGTACGATCTTCGCGTAAGTTGTATCAATCTCGTCATTGGTTTTAAAGCCTGTTGCTTGCCATTTTTTCATGACCATATCGTAGATCTTAAAATGACCCTCTGAGATATAATCGACAACATGATCGCAGAATGAGCTTATTTCTTTAGGAGAAGGGAGTTCAACAACGTTTGATTGCCCATTGCTAGCTGGCTGCAAGGCACCTAGCTTACAATACTCAACGATTAGAGACTGTCGAGTTTCGAGCCAATGATCGATGACCTCATTAGAGCCACCCCATTGTTCTTGTATTTGTTTGAATTTATTTAGCATGACCATGTCCTCATGATCTGATCACAACCTTGTGATCAAGTAATTGCCTAAGCAGGGTCCATTTATTGGTATCTACTAAAAGTAATAGTTTGAATTATTCTCTGCTACAACTCTAGTATGAAATCAGATTGCCAGTAAAATGAACGAACTGCAAGCAATGAGGCATAGGGATGTTAAAAAAAAGTGATAACAAAATGACAGAGCAAGCTTATTGGTGCGTCGTTTCAGGTAGTGATATTTGGGTTAATAATGATCAGTTTCCTTATGGCTCAGCTGAAGAGCTAGGGCTGGATGTCGAGCATGCAATCTGCATTGGTCAGCATCAAGGTCGTAAGGTGTATTGGCTCAACGATTGCGATGTGGAGATTGATCTGAGCATGGTCAGCCTAAGAGATTTGCTTCACTGGCCTGAATCAAGTTTTCTGATCGCAAGCAAAGCTATCCAGTATGGGAACATGACACAAAGTATGCGTTTTTGCCCTCAGTGCGGCGGTCGTAATCATCTCAATCATAATCAGGTGGCGATGCAGTGTGGAGACTGCCGAACGCTTCATTACCCTCGTATCTTCCCGTGCATCATTGTCGCTGTACGAAACGACAACAAGATATTACTTGCGCAGCACCCAAGGCATAAAACGGGTATGTACACGGTAATAGCGGGCTTCCTAGAGGTTGGAGAAACCCTAGAGCAGTGTGTGGCGCGAGAAGTCAAAGAAGAAACGGGGATCGATGTGAGTAACATTCGTTACTTTGGTAGCCAGCCATGGGCGTTTCCATCGAGTATGATGATGGGCTTTCTTGCAGATTATGCTGGTGGTACGCTTAAACCCGATTACAGTGAACTGTCGGATGCCCAATGGTTTGACGTAACAAGCCTACCTGATGTTGCTCCAGTCGGAACGATTGCGAGACAATTGATTGAGAATACAGTCGATGACATAAGGAAAGCCGACGTCGCGGAGCAAGAACTAGAACATTAAATTACCTGTGATAGTATTTGGCCTATGGGTGGTCAAACACTAAAAAAAACCCTCCACAAGTGGAGGGGGTAAGTAAGATGTCGTTATGAGATGCTGAGTAGTGACTACTCAGTTGTTATAATTGTAATTTTCGCTAGCGAACAAATTTTTAACATGCTCCTGTAATTGGGTGCAAATTAAGCATGGATTTAAAAGTTAATAACTTGATCTAGGTTGCAAAGCACACAGCTTTTACCCTTCAATCAGTGTTAGAATACTTGCCATCAAAACTAGACAAGATTGAATTGGAATTTAACGGAATGACCGAATTAAAAAACGATCGCTATTTACGCGCACTTTTAAAACAGCCTGTTGATTACACACCGGTATGGATGATGCGCCAAGCTGGCCGCTATCTTCCAGAGTACAAAGCAACGCGCGCTGAAGCGGGCGATTTCATGTCTTTGTGCAAAAACGCTGAACTAGCATCAGAAGTAACACTTCAACCTTTACGTCGTTTCCCGCTTGATGCGGCAATCTTGTTCTCTGACATCCTAACTATCCCAGATGCGATGGGGTTAGGTTTGTACTTCGAAACAGGTGAAGGCCCTAAGTTTGAACGCCCTATCACATGTAAAGCTGACGTAGAAAAGATTGGCCTACCGGATCCTGAAGGTGAACTTCAATACGTAATGAATGCCGTTCGTCAGATCCGTAAAGACCTGAAAGGCGAAGTGCCACTGATTGGTTTCTCTGGTAGTCCTTGGACATTGGCAACTTACATGGTTGAAGGCAGCAGCTCGAAGGCGTTCACTAAGATCAAGAAGATGATGTATGCAGAGCCACAAACGCTGCACTTACTTCTAGATAAGCTGGCTGACACTGTTATTGAATACCTGAACGCGCAAATTAAAGCAGGCGCACAGTCGGTAATGGTATTCGACACATGGGGTGGTGTACTTACTCCGCGTGACTACAACCTGTTCTCACTGCAGTACATGCACAAAATTGTCGATGGCCTAATTCGTGAAAATGAAGGTCGCCGTGTACCGGTTACTCTGTTCACTAAGAACGGTGGCATGTGGCTAGAATCTATCGCAGCGACTGGCTGTGATGCAGTTGGGCTAGACTGGACAATCAATATTGCTGATGCAAAAGCACGTATTGGCGATAAAGTGGCTCTACAAGGCAACATGGACCCATCAGTACTTTACGCACAACCTGAGCGTATTCGTGAAGAAGTCGGCACTATCCTTGAAGGTTTTGGTGACGGCGGTACTGGCCACGTATTTAACCTTGGCCATGGTATTCACCTAGATGTGCCACCAGAAAATGCTGGTGTATTTGTGGACGCAGTTCACGACCTATCTAAGCCATACCATAAGTAATTCAGTATGTGTTTTTAGAAAAAGCGCTGTCGAGAAATCGGCAGCGCTTTTTTATTATCTTTCTATCCGCACTCAATATCGGCTAAATCATCGTTGATGTGCAGCTAATTAGGCATTTGGATCATGGCAGGCCAAATGCTCTGATACGTGCTTCCTGATATAGGGAATGACTTCACTTTCGAACCATGGGTTTTTCTTGAGCCAGATATTATTACGTGGTGAAGGGTGGGGAAGTGGCAAAAATTCTGGAGCCCAAGCCTGCCAGTTACGTACCGTTTCAGTGAGTGTGCTGGTGGCTTTATCTTTTAGATAATAGTTTTGCGCATACTGACCAATCAGCAAGGTCATTTGGATGTTGGGCAGTGATTGCAGTACTTTTTGGTGCCATAGTGCAGCGCACTCCTTTCGAGGCGGTAGATCGCCACTTTTTCCCTTTCCTGGATAGCAAAAGCCCATCGGGACAATCGCGACTTTTTGTTCGTCATAAAACGTATCGCTATCCATCTCTAGCCATTCTCTCAATCGCTCGCCACTGGCGTCGTTCCAAGGGATAGATGATTGATGAACCTTGATACCGGGTGCTTGGCCTATGATTAACAAGCGCGCGTTTGGGTGTGCCTGAATCACTGGGTTTGCACCGTGTGATAAATGAGGTTCACAAGCGGTGCATTGTCGTATCTCGGTGAGCAGTGACGAGAACATCAGTAGCCTTTATCAAAATCAATGGTGTTATTCAGTGTAAAACCATCTCGCCATTGTTGGTAATTATTGGCGAAGATCTCCACGACCTGTCTTGGCTCACTTAGAGCCGCAATGTGTGGTGTGATGGTCACTTGCGGCAACGTCCAAAACGGGTGTTCTTGTGTGAGAGGTTCGCATTCAAAGACATCTAAGAAAGCGTGTTCAACCCATTTATTCTTAATCGCAAGCAGTAACGCTTTATTGTCTACGCTTTCCCCGCGACCCACATTAAACAGCAATACGTTAGAGCAGTAGCTTAAGGTGGTTTGATTCAGTAGTTGGTAGGTCTCATCCGTTGATGGCAGGGTGTTCACTACAATATCCGCTTGCTTGAGGGCGGCTTCTAATTCATTAATGTGGAAAGTTTCTTTGAAGGTTTCTTGCTTTGATGGGATACCTGTCCGGTTGACACCTATGGTGTGAATACCAAAAGCAGCAGCGGTTTTAGCTAAATGACTGCCAATTGACCCCGTTCCTAAAATCACCATGGTTTTGTCAGTTAGGCTGGTATAAAGCTGCGGCTGCCAGTTTCGTTGTACTTGTTGCTGGTGGTAGTGAGGAAAGTGTCTACAGTGGCTGATCGTGTAACCCAACACGTATTCAGCAATCGCAGGGCCGAAGATGCCTTTGACGTTGGTCAGCGTATAATCTTGGCGAAGATCCGGCTGAGTGAGTTTATTGATTCCAGCATAGGTACTTTGCACCCAGTCTAGCTTTTTAAACTCATTAAGTCGCTCCACTATTAAAGGAGGAGCAGTCAGTACGATCTCAGCTAATTCGGGGTTTTGAGTGATTTCGAGGTCAGGTAACCCTTGGTTTAGAATCAGTTGCGTATAGGTATCGTCATGCTCGGTAAGAATATAGAGCTTATTCGTAAAATTGTTCATCGGCTTACCTTTTCCCCCCAGGGTTTATCAAGTACACTTTCGCTGTCTTTTTCTGCAATTATTGAGTGACTATGCTTCAGAATCCACTGCAGGTTCGTCTTGAAAAGTTAGAACCTTGGCAACAAATTACTTTTATGGCGTGTCTATGTGAGCGTATGTATCCTAACTATGCCATGTTTTGTGAGAATACAGAATTTGCGGAAGCTCGAATCTACCGTGATGTTTTGGATAGCATTTGGGAAATCCTAACCGTTAAAACGGCAAAGGTGAACTTTGAGCGTCAACTTGAGAAAGTAGAAGAGCTATTCCCTAGCGCAGATGATTTTGATTTCTATGGTGTTTACCCTGCAATGGACGCATGCCAAGGCTTAGCAACATTAATCCATGGTCTACTTGATCGTGAGCATATGTTGGAAGCGGTAATTAAAGTGAGTCAACAATCGGTGAAGACGGTTGCTGAGCTTGAGTTTGCTCAAGGCGCTGAAGAAGTGACGAACGAAAACCAGAAAGAAAACGAAGCGGTATGTGAAGAGTGGGACGTTCAGTGGGCCATTTTCCGACCTCTACGTGAAACGACTGAGCGTGACTTAGAGCTGATCAAAGACCTACGCCACGAACTGCGTGAAGACCCTGTCAGTAACATTGGTGTTGCACTATAATCTGCAATTGCATCAAAGTACGAATAGAAACAAAGGCTCCCTAGGGAGCCTTTGTTGTATCTGACGCTATCAAATTTAGATTAAGCGTCTTTCTTGTCTTCTTTTTGAACCTTGCTTTCATCCGCTGACTTTGAGTCTGAGGTGTCGTTATCTGCTAGAGTTTTTTCTTCTAGCTCGTCCTCTTCATCGCGGTTTTCGATAACACCGTGTGTCTCTTTCCACGTTTCCCAGCGTTGGAACGCCAGTTCTTGCATGTCTGTGGTTTTATCTGCTTCGTCGACAATCTCTTCACCCACTAGGTGTTCAAAGATATCTTCTAGGGTGATGATGCCCTGAATTGTGCCGTACTCGTCCACAACTAAAGACAGTTGCAGGCGGTTTGCCATCATTTGGTCAAAGGCCTTAGCTAAGCCCATGTTGTTTAGCAAGACGTGGATAGGGCGCATCACTTCACCCAGAGCCTTCTCACCACAACCCGCTTGCTGCAATCTAAACAGCTCTAAGCGGTGGACAAAACCGATGATATTGTCAGTTTGCTCGCTGTAAACCAGTGGGCGTGAGAATGGTGTGTCTTTGTGTTGTTCTAGGAACGTATTGACACTCATTTCTGCATCGACGCGGAATACAACAGGGCGTGGTGTCATGACTTGAGTCACGGGCACATCTTGAATACCTAACAGATTGCTCAGAATTTTTGATTCACCTTCAGCAAATTCACCGCTCTCTTTTGCCAAAATAGCCATTGCAGATAGCTCATCACGCATTTTTGGTGCCTGGTGGCCGCGAGCTAAACGTTTGGTAATTTGCTCTGAGAACCACACAAATGGTGTTAGGAAAAAGACCATCCAGCGAAGTACATTTGATGATGCTGGAGCAAGTTGACGCCAGTAGGTCGCGCCAATGGTTTTTGGAACAATCTCAGACAGGACTAAAATACCCAGAGTTAATACGGCAGAGAATACGCCTAACCATTGGCTACCAAAAACGACTGCTGCTTGTGCACCCGCTGTCGCTGCACCTATGGTGTGCGCGATGGTGTTGAGCGTTAAAATTGACGCAAGCGGGCGGTCAATGTCGGTTTTCAGTTTGTCTAATGACTCTGCTGCAGGATGCCCATTTTGTTTTAGTTGAGCAATGTAGCTCGGACTAATACTCAAAAGTACAGCTTCCAAAACAGAACAAATGAAAGAAACTCCAATAGCAATGGAGACGTAAATAGTTAGCAGCAGCATGTTTGCCCTTAAATTAAATTGTACGCTTTAGCAGCGATTCAGCGTGGATTATAGAGAATAAGTAGTGGCTAGGTCATCATTAATTTTGCTCTCAGCCCCTTTTAAACAAGGGCTTGCTCAGTAAAATCAGTAACAAATTGTGAGTTATTACTCATATTATGGCTAAAACTACGGCATTAGAGCTAAAGATCGACGACAAACCTTTGCCAGATGGGGCATTTATGTTTTAGAGTGAATCGAATTCAAAAATACAAAGAAGGGAAACCTAAAATGAACAAGACTCAATTAATCGACTTTATTGCTGAAAAAGCGGACCTTTCTAAAGCACAAGCTAAAGCTGCTCTAGAAGCGACTCTTGGCGGTGTTACAGATGCTCTTAAAGATGGCGATCAAGTTCAGCTAATTGGTTTTGGTACTTTTAAAGTAAACCACCGTGCAGCTCGCACTGGTCGTAACCCAAAAACTGGTGACGAGATCCAAATCGCTGCTGCAAATGTTCCAGCATTTGTTGCAGGTAAAGCGCTGAAAGATTCAGTGAAATAATCTAAACTGTACCGAGGTAGTCGTATTCCACCTCGGTACAGGTTTTTATGAAAAAAGCATTTCTTCTCGTTTCACTATTATCTACATTTCTCATTGGCTGTTCATCAACCAGCCCTCGCAAAAACCTAGAGCAATTTGAAACTCACACCGGCGGCCAAGTCATGGGCGACGCGACAAGTTTCTACTGGGTTACAAACAAGCTAACACAACCTCATTCTTCAGCTGACTATGTCACTGTCGGCGATTACGGCTGGTACCAAACTGACTATGCTTGGTCGGAAGGTATACTTCGTGAATTTATTCGTGAAGGTGAGCAACGTAATTCTTCTAATGAGCTGGTTCCGTATAGTGTCCATGTGCGTTTTAATAAGTCAGGCGAAGCTGTATATCAGCAGTATCGTATTGATAGCAAAATTTTACCTATCCAAGTTAAGCAACTCGAAAGCTACCAGAAAGAAGCCAAGTCGGTTTTAGAAACTACGATGAAGCAGCATGACGAAGGGCTCAGACTGGTTCAGGGTTACTGGAATGGCAAAACGTTCCAGACTTGCTCTGGTAAGCAATTTTCTGACATTGAATTTAATCAAACACTACCTAATTTTGTGATTAACCGTTTGTCGTCTGTAGAGAGCTATGGTGCTTTTGTCGGCAAGGAGTCTCTCAGAAAACTATCTGTTGCTGAATTTTTGATGTTGGCAGATGACAACCATCAGTGTGTTACAAGACCATCATTGTTGAAAGAATAGAGCGTATTTAAAAGGGTTCAGAGAATTTACCCGCTGTAGGTCAGTGCTTATTTGTGTGTAAAGGAACAGACCCCAGGACAGATTAAGCAATAAAAAAGGCGCCAACCGAGGCTAATGCCGATCAGTTAAAGCCAAAGTGATCGGTTGAAGGATCCTTCCGAG
>NZ_JBGOOI010000077.1:0-19831 GCF_041439605.1 Vibrio sp. 1F169
TATCACTTACTACCGTTTTTGTTTTGAGTTCCCGCTAATCCGCGATGAACCTTTTAAATGGGCAATTGTCGGACTAATCATTTGTTCATCAATACCAGTTGCTTTCACACTCATTCGTGTAATGTTCTTCAAAGAAGATTTTTCGCAAGTGTTTGATGAAGCGCCCAGTTTGTTTTCAATGATGTTACCACTTTACGCTCCAATACTTTGGGTCGCGTACTCCTCTAATAAAAGTTATAAACTTAGTAAAAGGTTAATTGAGGAATATACGCACAAAGAAGTTTCTAGTAGAACATTTGAAGGTTTATCAACTCAAATTTCTAGCATTGGAGAAGATGATACTAGCGGTGAGCTCAGAACTAGACTGCTATTTAATCTACTTCAGGTGAATAGTGAAAACCCTGGCAAACTCATTTCTGATTATAATAATTCAGATCATCCAATAATTGACGCTATTGATAAGAGTTCTAAGTTAGCAGACTCTATTAAAAAGCTAGATAATGTACCTGTGGTTAGCCAATTGTTAAAACACTTAAGCGCCAGAGAGCAGGCTAAAGTTGACGAAAAAATTAAAGAGTCAAAAGCAATTTTAGAAGCTCAATTAAAGGATTCAAACGAAGAAAATCATGAATCTAAAAGACAATTAGATAGTTGAGAAAAAGTAGATTTAATGTTGTGTGAGCCCTATAAAGTTTTAGCTCAAGAGTATTTGTATCGACTTCAAACACATTAGTCACTTTGACCAGTAGTGTAGCTTCATCCTGTACTTTAATTGGTCAATGAACCTAAATAGCTGCCAATACTCAGTCTGAACATTGGCAGCTTTTAAGTATAGAAATGAGAGTAGGTGTATCAACCCTACTCAGGCAACAGATAGCGCGTGCTTCGGCCACCAGAACCAGATTTGACTAAGCAGCCATGCTCAATCAAAGAGTTCAAATGACGTGTTGCAGTGGCACTACTCACCTTTGCTACTTTCTGATATTGGCTGGCATTGATACCTTCTGAAAAATCACCATCGAGCATCCTATTCAGCACTTTTACTTGTTCTGCCGTAAGCTTTGTTTGGTCGATGCTGCGCCAATAGTTGGTCTTATATACAGTTTGATCAACCTCAGCGAAAACGCCTGTAAACGTCTCATCTAACGTATCTAAGAACCACATCAACCATTCGCTAATATCGAGTCCACCTTTCTGGGTTCGCTCCAATATCTCGTAGTAATGCTTGCGGTTAGCGAGAATCCCCACCGACATCGCATAGAAACGTACCGACTGCTTCTCTGCTTGTGCTAAAGCCAAGTCGGTCAACAATCGAGTAATACGGCCATTACCATCATCTAACGGGTGTAAAGTGATAAACCAAAGGTGGGTTATCGCAGCTCTCAGTAACGGATCGAGTGATTCATCGGAAAGTGAACCATTAAACCATGTGATAAACACATCTAACTCAGCATCAAGAATGTCTCGGCTAGGTGCTTCAAAGTGCACGGTTGGGCGGTCAATTCTTCCTGACACAACTTGCATCGGAGTGTCACCTCTTAGCTGACCTCCGACTACAGGGTTAAACATGGTGTAACCTTGAGGAAACAGTCTATCGTGCCAATGTAAAATCCGATCAAGCGCTAGTGGCTCTGTTAGGTTCTGCACCGCATCCAACATAATTTCAGCCAGGCCATCGGTTTGTTCTGTCGTAGGAAAAGGTCGATCTTCACTGACACCGAGTTTATTGGCTAAAGAAGATCGGACCGAGAAAGCATTAAGCTTTTCTCCCTCAATCGCACTGGAATGGACTATGTTCGCTAATAAGGTGTCGAGCATGGTTTGGGATTGATCCGCAGACTGTGAGGCAATCTTGCCCAATAGAATGCCCTGATTAAGCCGTACTTCTCTTAACCTCACGCCTATTTTCTGATTATCCCAAACAAAGTTTGGCCAATTATCTTGCTGCCAAATCCACATATTACGCCCCATGATGCGAAAGTATCACTTATTCAACTCATACTATGAGCTGTTTAAGGTAATTATTCAACTCACATTATGAGCCGAATAATGAGTTAATCGCATCACAGAGGTTGCAAGAGTAACTTCTAACCTACAAAACTACTCACTCACCGCAAACACATCGCAGCGTGAGGCGCAAATGAAGTCATTCTTGTGGAGGCCTTTGATTGAGTGGCTCCACCAAGTGACGGTGACTTTGCCCCACTCCAATAAGATCGAAGGGTGGTGGAATTCTTCTTCTGCCAACTCTGACACTTTGTTGCTGAATGCCCATGCTTGTTTGTAGTTCTTAAACTTAAACACCTTCTCAAGCTGCGGGATACCGTCTCTTTCGATGATCTGCCAATCTGACAACTCCAACAGTAAAGACTGTTGTTCATCTTTACTTAGGGCAATCGCGTCGATACTGCAGGCTTCGCATTTTTGTTCATTCAACATGTGTTGGTTCCTTGGGTTCAAAAAGTGGTGGTAGTAACCCCGCGTCGATGGCGAGATCAGCTTGCTGTAATAGGTTTTTCTGACTGATTTTGAAGAGCTCAGACAGCTCGTCGATCACGTAATATTTCGGCTGCATGATGTCGATACGATAAGGGGTTCTTAACACCGTTTGCAGATCGAACCGCTCACGAACCGCCAAATCACCGCCCAATGCGTACATGGTTTCCGCCGGAGAAGAGAGAATGCCACCGCCATAGATTTTCAATTGTTGGCCTTCTTTTACTAAACCGAACTCGACCGTAAACCAATACAAACGGGCAAGATAAGCGCGCTGTTTAGATGTGGCGGCTTGGCCTAGTTTTCCATAATGCTCAGTGAAAGCCGCGAAATCGGCATTAGTGAGCATGGCACAATGGCCGAAAATTTCATGAAAGAAATCAGGTTCTTGTAAGTAATCGAACTCGTCTCGCGTTCTCAGAAATGTCGCCACTGGGAATTTCTTATTGGCGAGCAAATCAAAGAAACGGTCGAAGTCGATCAATGCAGGCACAGGCTGGACTTGCCAACCTGTTGTTTCCATTAGCACTTTGTTTATCTCTGGCAGCTGGGGAACTCTGTCTAATGGCAGATCCAGCAGGGTCAAACCATGCAAATAAGCATCGCATGCGCGGTCATTGATGACGTCCAGTTGCCTTTTCACTAAGTCGTGCCAAATGGCGTCTTCTTTGAGGCTCCACTCAACCCATCCCTCTTGGCTCACGGGCTTAGAATGATATTGAGTCATTACACACCTCCTTTCGAATGTCTCACTTTAAGCCTATCTCCACTCCTTATATCCGCCAATTTGCACGATTTTTCGAAACGGGCGATCGTGTAACATTTTATTTACACAATTCCGAAAGCCCCTTATTTTGCTGATCTTTTGACTTTGTAAAACCTAAATACCAGACTGAAATCGTTAACTTTTTGTTAAAGGTAAAGGAATGCACGAAAGCAATAAGCCAATTTGGCAACCTAGCGACCAGCGTATCGCACACGCTAACGTAACCCGATTTATGGATAACCTCGATCAACAGGGCGTATTCGAGCGGAAATTGAAAAACTACACGGATCTTCATCAATGGTCTGTGGAGCAGCCGGAGTCGTTTTGGCAGAACGTGTGGCAGTTTTGTGGAATGGTGGGTTCGCAAGACGGTATTAATAAGGTAGAAAGCGAGCAAATCAAAACTCAAGGTGAAAGTCGCTGGCAGCAACCAAAATCAAATCGCGATGCGGTGTGGTTTCCGAATGCTCAAGTTAACTACGCCGAAAACTTGCTGCATTCAGCAAAAGCGTTGCCAAACGAACTTGCGATTTGGTTTGAGAACGAACGTGGCGAACAGCAAAGCTACACATGGCAAACCTTGTGTGAGGAAGTCTCTAGCGTTCAACAATGGCTAGTGGATTGTGGCGTGCAACAAGGCGATGTGGTCGCCGCTTATACCCCCTACCTGCCGCAAACCGTGATTGCGATGCTAGCGACCACCAGCTTAGGCGCGATTTGGACATCAACCTCGCCTGATTTTGGCGTCGAGAGTGTGATTGAGCGATTTGGCCAAGTGAAACCCAAGGTGCTGTTCACCTGTGATGGCTACACCTTCAATAGCAAAACATTCGATATGACGGACAAGAACCGTGAAATCATCGAGCACTTAAACGCGCTAAAACAGGTGTGTGAGATCGGTTATTTGAAACCGACTCATGATTTAGAGAAGAAAAAAGTTGAACATGATGTGTCGATTCTAAGTTGGAACAGCATCATTAATCACCATCAGCCAAAACCTCTTCGATTTACTCGTGTCGGCTTCAATGAGCCTCTGTTTGTGCTCTACTCTTCCGGCACCACAGGCAAGCCAAAGTGCATTGTGCATTCTGTCGGTGGCACTACCATCAACCACCTAAAAGAACATCAACTTCACTGCGATATCAAACCGAGAGATCGCGTGTTCTACTACACCACTTGTGGTTGGATGATGTGGAACTGGCACGTATCTGCACTCGCGAGCGGTGCTTGTTTGGTTATCTTTGATGGTAGTCCGGTTTATCCACAACCCAACGTTCTGTGGGATTTAGCGCAGCGAGCTGCTGTGTCGACATTTGGCACCTCAGCCAAGTACCTAGAAGCGATTGAGAAAGCGGAACTCTCACCTATCGATAGTCACTCTCTTCCCCACTTAAGAACACTGTGCTCGACGGGTTCAGTGCTCTACCCTGAGCAGTTCGATTTCGTTTACAAGCACATCAAACAAGATCTGCATTTAGCGTCGATTTCTGGCGGCACGGATATTTGTGGCTGCTTTGTTTTAGGTAATCCAATCTCACCAGTGTATCGCGGTGAGTGCCAACAGGCAGGGCTCGGCGTCGACATCAAGGTGTTCAACTCTTCTGGTGACAAGGTCAATCACGAACGTGGCGAACTCGTGTGTACAAACTCCCTACCCAACTTCCCCGCAGGCTTTTGGAATGACATCGGAGAGCGCTATCACAGCACTTATTGGGATAGGTTCGATAATGTCTGGCATCACGGTGATGAAGTCGCGCAGAGCGCACATGGCGGCTATCTGTTCTACGGTCGAGGCGACACCACACTCAACCCTGGTGGCGTGCGAATTGGTACCGCTGAGATCTATCAACAAGTGAACACCATTGAGGGCGTTGTTGACTCGATAGCAGTCGGTAAAGACATCGATCGTAATGAGCAGATATGGCTGTTTGTTCAACTGCAGCAAGGTGTGGTTCTAGATGATAAGTTATTGACAACCATCAAAAGCAAACTCAAATCATCTTGTTCACCAAGGCATGTACCAAGCCAGATATTTGCGATCAGCGACGTGCCAAAAACACGCTCAGGCAAGTTGGTGGAATTGGCAGTGAAACAGGTGATCAATGGCAAGAATGTAGAAAATCTCGGGGCAATTGCTAACGCCAAGGTTTTGGAAGAGATAAAGCGCGTTGTTTCGCTTTAGCTTTAGCCTTAGAAAGTGGCTAACTATCTCCAATTTTCACTTGGCTGTCAGATAACATCTAGAGTAAAGGCAGCCGATTGAAAACTAAATCGAAGCCACTCTTTGAGCTCATGAACCCTCTCATCTGTTTGGCTTCGTGCCTTTTCTAAAGATCTTAATGCGATCTGAACGTCATATTTAAAACAAATTTTGAAAATTAATCATTTTATAGCCAGAGATAATATTCACTAAAGACGAATCATTTATACAAAAAAAGAGTCCACTACTGGATTGTATCCAAGCTTATGGATATTTAATCGAATTACAATAACTCCCGTTTCCACAGCTCCATTTCTAGTGAAATGATAATTTGATAGCTATCACATTTAGAACAGTTATTTTCCCATACTATCTCGGCATGTTAATTACTTAAGAGTAATTAAAAAACTAGTCACTCCTATTAATAAGCTTGAATTTAATTAGAAACAAGCGGTTAATCCCTACGTAAAATAAATAAAATCATTATTAAATGATCGGAGACATTATCATGCGCATAGTATTAGCTTTAGGCGGTAACGCTCTTTTAGCAAGAGGCCAAGCATTAACGGCTGAGAACCAACGTGAAAATATAATCAAATCAGCGGCGAGTATTGCTGCGATAGCACGCGAGCATGAGATTGTTATCGTTCATGGTAATGGCCCACAAGTAGGTTTGTTGATGGAACAAAACGCGGCTTATAGCGAATATTCGCCAGAGACGACACCATACCCAATGGATGTACTCGGCTCTCAAACCTGTGGCATGGTGGGCTACATGTTACAACAAGAGCTCAGAAACATTGACCCTGAATTAGACGTAGCGACGCTAGTCACGCAAACTGAAGTATGCAAAAAAGACCCTGCGTTTGCTAACCCGACTAAATTTGTTGGCCCTGTATATACAGAGCAACGAGCTAAAGAATTAATGGCTCAAAGCACAATGCAGTTTAAAGCTGATGGCGAGTACTACCGACGCGTTGTGCCTTCTCCTATGCCAAAAAGCATTGTTGAAATTCAGCAAATTGAAACACTTCTAGATACAGAAAACCTTGTTATCGCTTGTGGCGGCGGCGGTGTTCCCGTGAGTATTGAGCAAGGTAAGAGTACTGGCGTAGAGTGCGTCATTGACAAAGATCTTACGGCTGAATTACTGGCTGAAAAAATCCATGCCGACTTATTTATTATCTTAACCGATGGTTCGATTTTCCGTAACTACGGTAAAGAAGACCAAGCAGAAATGAAGCAAGCAACGCCTGCTGGTTTAGCAGAATTTTCATTCCCTGCTGGTTCTATGGGGCCAAAAATTGATGCCGTTTGTAAATTCGTTGAAGCTGGATTGGGTAATGCGGCGATTGGTTCATTATTTGATTTAGATAAAATAATTACCAATGAAGCTGGTACTCTGATTACGAAAGGCGAAGGTATTGTTTATTACTAATATTATCGAATGATAATCACCACTAATATAAAACCTTGGGTTAAAGCCTCTTATTTAATAACGAGGATTTTTTATTAGGTCCATATTAATGCTAAACGAGATAAATATTCATACGCTTACTGCATTTAATATATTTAATGTTGGAAACCGCTTCTTTCAAGAAACGGTTTGTTAGCGCAAGGGAAAAGTATTTGCGTTTACATCAGCGAATCTACATGGACTCATTCGCATCCGCTTGATTCTCTGGCATCGCATCGATAAAAGCGGGTAACTGATTACATGCTTCGACAATTGCGTTAATCAGCGGATAAGGCGACATATCAACACCAAAGCGCAGCGCGTTGTAAACTTGCGGCACCAAGCAGATATCGACAATACATGGTGAGTCGGTGAGGCTATAAACCGAATCACCATGTGTTTGACGATGCTTAGAAAGCTTCTCTTCTAACGCCGAGAAACCTTGGTTCATCCAATAGTGAAGCCAATCCATTTTTGCCTCTTGCTCGCACGACAATTCTCGCTCCAAATACTGCAGCACACGCAGGTTATTAAGAGGATGAATTTCCATAGCAATATCCTGAGCCATTGCCAACGCTTGATAACGCAGCGGCACTTGCTCTGGAATGAGCGAGGTGTCTGGGCTGCTCTCACACATATAGTGTTCATCGAGATATTGAAGAATAACCAACGACTGATTGAGTTGAACTTCACCATCCACTAGCACCGGCACCAATTCACTGGCGTTGATCTCGCGATATTGTGGATCATGCTGCTCGCCGCCATTACGCACCAAATGCACCGATTTAGACCCATAGTTGAGCTGTTTTAGGTTCAATCCGATACGCACTCGATAGGCTGCAGACGAGCGCCAATAACCGTAAAGTAAAATGTTCTTGTTCACGATGCTCTCGCTCATACTGAAACCCTATTACGTGGACTATAGCACCCGATACTGGCTCACTTTTTGGTCTATCGCGCCAAAAATGGAATCACCCGCCGCATCAAACATCTCAAGCTTGATCGAGTCACCAAACGACATGAATTGAGTCGACGGTTTACCATCACGGATGGTCTCAATCATACGAACTTCAGCTATGCATGAATATCCCACACCGCCCTCGGCAATTGAGGTGCCATGGTCAGTGCCTTGCTTATTGGAAACCGTGCCCGAGCCAATGATTGCACCGGCCGATAGTGGGCGAGTTTTCGCAGCGTGAACAACTAATTCTGCAAAGTTGAAGGTCATATCCACACCTGCATTCGGGCATCCAAAAGGTGCGTCGTTGTAGGTTGAAGTCAGTGGCAGATGCACCTTGCTGCCTCTCCATTGCTCACCAAGCTCATCAGGTGTTACCGCAACCGGAGAAAACGCCGAAGACGGTTTAGACTGGAAGAAGCCAAAGCCTTTCGCGAGCTCAGCCGGAATCAAGCCGCGCAGCGACACATCGTTCACCAACATCAGTAATCGAATCGACTCGTGCGCCTGTTTAGCACTTGCACCCATTGGCACGTCACCGGTCACAATCGCGACCTCACCTTCGAAATCGATGCCCCATTCGTCGCTGGCAAATTCGATGTTGTCACGAGGGCCGATAAACGCGTCTGAGCCGCCTTGATACATTAATGGATCGACCCAGAAGCTTTCTGGCATTTCAGCACCACGTGCTTTACGCACCAATTCAACGTGGTTTACATAAGCGCTGCCATCAGCCCATTGATAAGCACGTGGCAGAGGCGATTCACAATACTGAGGTGCAAACACTTCACTGCCTGTCACATGCCCGTTGTTTAACGAGGTGTATAACTCTTCTAACTGAGAAGCCACGCTGTCCCAGTTATCCAATGCTACCTGCATGGTTGGCGCTAGATGCATCGCATGGAAAATTTCGGTGGCAGCTACGCACTGTTTAAGATCTTTACTTACGACCATCAATAGACCGTCGCGAGTGCCATTTTTCTTGGTTGCTAATTTCATCCTTGTCCCTTACTTCTTATCGTCAGCCATGGTTTGAGAACCTGTCTCTTGCAAACCCGTGTCTTGCCAACTGTAGACATATTCTTTGTTCTCAACGCTATCGAGTTCATCAGAGAACTGCAGCGCGTGGCGAGTATCGATCATCACCGCCACTTCGTCGGTAAACTTCTTCTTATGCGCCTTACCTGCCTTAAAGGCTTTAGGGTGAGGTCCATGAGTGAAGCCTGCTGGATGGAAAGTCACCATGCCCGCTTCAATATTGTCACGGCTAAAAAAGTCACCAGCGTGATAGAAGAGTACTTCGTCGTAGTCGTCATTGTTATGGTAAAACGGCACTTTCAATGCACCTGGATCGCTCTCAATCGGGCGTGGTACAAAGGTGCACACTACAAAGCCTGCTCCAACAAACGTCGTATGCGCAGATGGTGGCAAGTGGTAGCGATGTGACATCAGCGGTCTGATATCGCGCCAATTCACTTTCACCACCGCTAAGTCGCCATGCCAGCCAATTGCATCCAATGGATTGAACGGATAGGTGATCACGCTGACTTTGTCGTGGCGCTTCACCTGAACCTGAGTCTGGTTTTCAGAATACTGATCGCGAAATTGATCATTGATTGAAGGAATGTCGAGCACCGCAGGATCAAACACCGCGTGATTACCGACCATGCCTTTCTCTGGCAAGGAGTAAGCCGCGTCTGTGTTCTCAATCATCAAGATAAACATCGGCTCGCTTGGCTCTAAACGCCAGTTGGTCGAGCGCGGGATCATCACGTAATCCCCTTCACTCACCGCTAGATGACCATAGTCACAATAGAGATCGGCGCTGCCTTGATGAATGAACAGCAGCTCATCGCCATCGGAGTTACGCACCAAGAAATCCATCTTCTCATCCATTCGCCACACACGAATTTTGCAGTCCGCATTGTGCAAAAGATGAGGCACCGCCCAAGGGGTTATCTGGCTGGCTTTTTCCACCAGCGTAAAATCAAAAGCGCGAGGACGTAAATCGCCCTCCCACTCCGACCAACCTGTTGGGGCATGTTGGTGATGAAAGTGAGCAGCAGGGCCGAAGAAACCACTTCGGCCGGCTTCTCGCTCATAGATTGCCTCTTCGGGGAAGTCGGCGTGCGCTTGTTTAGAACACACACCCTCCCGATGAGGAAACGAGATCCATTTATGCATCGTCTAATACTCCTCGACGAATCTGGTCCTCTTCAATCGATTCAAACAGCGCCTTGAAGTTACCTTCGCCAAAGCCTTCGTTGCCTTTACGCTGAATGATTTCAAAGAACACAGGCCCGATTACGGTCTGCGTAAAAATTTGCAGCAAAATGCCGTCTTTGGTCGGCGCGCCATCAATCAGAACGCGTAGGTCACGCAACAGATCAGTGTCTTCCCCGTGGCCTTTCACACGATCGTCAACTTTCTCATAGTAGGTATCTGGGGTTGGCATAAAGTCCATGCCGCGATCACGCAGAGTCTTCACCGTTTTGTAGATGTCATCGGTGGCGAGTGCGATGTGTTGGATACCTTCGCCGTTGTATTCGCGAATAAACTCTTCGATTTGTGATTTGTCGTCGGAAGACTCATTGATAGGGATACGGATTTTGCCACACGGTGAGGTCATGGCGCGGCTCACAAGGCCTGTCAGCTTGCCTTCAATGTCGAAGTAGCGAATCTCACGGAAGTTACCAAGACGTTCATAGAACCCCGACCACACATCCATATTGCCTTGCTTAACGTTGTGCGTGAGGTGGTCGATTTCATACAAGCCAACATTGGCTTCGGCCATGCGCTGTTCCGCATCGTCATAAAATCGGAAATCGACGTCATAGATACTCTGCTTGCCATAACGATCTACAAAATAGAGCAGGCTTTCACCGATGCCGTAAATGGCAGGAATGCTCAGTTCCATCGGCCCTATTTCTGTCTTGTACTCTTCACCGCCGCCCTTAAACGCTTGCTCCATTGCAGCGGTTGCTTCATTGACACGAAAAGCCATGCCACAGACCGATGGCCCATGCACTTTAGCGAACGCTTCCGCTTGGCTGTGAGGCTGTTCATTAACGATGAAGTTGATGTCACCTTGTCGATACAGCCAAGCCTCTTTTGAGCGGTGCTTGGCGATCTCAGCAAAACCAAGTGACACAAACAGCGCTTTAAGTTGCTCAATTCCCTTGTGGTCAACGGCCGTGTATTCAACAAACTCGAATCCATCCGTGCCAAGCGGGTTGTATGTATCCACCATGAACTTTCTCCTTGTACCTATCGGTTTTGTGTTGTGTTGTGTATTTTTTGTCCTTAATTAAATTTGGCCCACAAGCCGAGATAATGGAATGGGTGGAGGGAAATGGGCAATTTCGATGAAACCCTGTTAATTTGTAAAATATTTGTTACACACAAACCATCAAGACAAGAAAGTGAGTGCTATCAAGGAATTGAAAGATGGTGGTTTGATTTACAGCAGAGTAAGAGATGTTATTGAATTGTTACATCTATCCTTTTGTCAGCTAAGGTAATAAATCGAACATTAGACTGATGATGCAAAAAAACCGCTGTCGTCAGCGGCTTGATGAGTTCTAGAGCGAACCTAATTCGAATTGAAAATTTGCGTTAATCCCAGTTGAGGATCGACCAATTCGGTTGATCAGACAGTGCTTTCAAACGCGGGCATGGATTCACCAAGTAAGCAAAGTCAGCGTGTTCGCACAAAGGTAAGTCGTTGATTGAATCCGTATAAAAATGAATGTCTGAGTAGTTAGTTTCTTGATTGTCTAACCACTCTTTTAAACGGGTGACTTTACCTTCACGGTAGCTTGGCACACCTAAGATCTGAGACGTGAAGCGGCCTTGGTTTTCAATCAAGTCGATACCGAGTGCATTCTCAATACCAATCTTGCGACCGACCGCTTCCACTAAGAAAGTTACACTGGCAGAGATGATCAACATGTCGATGTCATCATTCTCAAGCTTCTCAATCAAAGGTTTCGACTGCTTGAACTGTCTAGGCAAAATATGCTGTTCAACACACTCTTCCACCAAAGCGGTAACTTGCTCTGTTGGCATATCGGCTAAAGGCTGCATGGAAAACGTTAGGTAATCTTCCATGTTCAGTTTGCCTTCCGAATACAGGCCCATTAAGCGCTTATCTTCTTCAATAAAGTTGGGCGCAGTGGCAATGCCCTTTTCAACCAAGAATTCATTCCAGAGCATCGCTGCATCGGCATTGATCAGCGTTTCATCCATATCAAATACATACAAAGGTTTGAACATCTTAGGCTCTCACGGGTTGAATTTCGTTAAGGTTAAAACTAAACCATAGTTCTAGTTGGCTGCATGCTATAACGGGATTGTGACATTAAGAGCATATTTTCGTGGCAGTTGTATTTCACGGCTATGACAATCACCACATGCTTGTTTTCTTAAATACAACAGCTTATGGATTCAATCAGTATTGATACACATAGTTACTTAACTATATGTATTTAAATAACTATGTGTATTTAGCTAACGAGATGTATTGGCTAACCAAGTGCTCATTAGCAAAAAAAAGAAACTCCGACTGATGCTGTCGGAGTTTCTTATAGAGTTGGATATGCTTTAGCGAGACATCAGCTAATTGAACCTAAACGATTTTCTGCTCATGTTCCTTGCTCGACTCAGTTCCTTTCGACAAGAAACTGGCAACGATCTCTCTCAGTTTCCCTTGATTGACGGGTTTTGGTAAAAATTCATCCATACCCACATCGAAGCACAAATGCTTATCTCGTTGCACGACGTTGGCCGTCAGCGCAACGATAGGAATGTGTTTAGAGGTTCCTTCTTCGAGCGCTCGGATCTGCTTGGTCGCTTCGAAACCATCAAGAACTGGCATCTGGCAATCCATGAAAATCATCACATAGTCATTGGCCTTAAATTTCTCGACACCAATTTCACCGTTGTCTGCAATATCCACCTCAAACCCCAGCTTCTTAAGCATCATTTTGGCGACTTGTTGATTCACTCTAGAATCTTCAACGACCAAAACCTTACCACTAAACGGAGCAGCCACTGGTTTTGGCTCTTCTTTGATTGGAGCTTGTTTGTCTATTTGTGTCGTTCTAACAGAAGCAGATGTCGTAGCTTCAACAGAACCCGATGGTTTGGTTAATGGCACGGGTTGATTATCTTTAAACGCTACCTCACCTCGATTTGGATAGGTAAAGATTGAGGTATCAGCCGATCTCGCCAGGACTTCACTCAGCGTCCATTTAAGCTGATTATCTTGATAAGGGCGAGCAATGTATGCAACAAAACCCACTTGTTTGGCGCGTGCTTCATCCTGTTTTCGAGGATCGGCAGAAATCATCACTAGCTTCGGACAAGCTTTGTCAAAACGCTCAATCAAACTTCTTGCTAATTGGAATCCATCAATAGACGGCATCACTTTATCAATCAGCACCAGATCATAAGGCAACGACTTCGCCACAGACTCTGAAACAAGCTCTAACGCTTGAGTGGCGGTTTCACAGCACTCAGACTTAACGCCGAATGATTGAAGTTGTGTTGAGGTAATACGCATGTTCAACTGGCTGTCATCAACCAAAAGTACCGAGACTTTATTAAAATCGATGTTGCTCTCGTCAACGTCTAAGCTCGGGTCAAAGTCAGCGGTAAAGTAGAATGTACTTCCCTTACCTACGACACTGGTTAGCTCAAGCTTACTGCCCATTAAGGTCACGATCTTATCGCATATCGTAAGACCAAGCCCCGTGCCTCCGTAGATGCGGGTGGTGCTACCGTCGGCTTGTTGAAACTTATCGAATACCGATTGTTGCTTGTCTTCTGCGATACCAATACCACTATCGGTCACCTCAAATTTCACTCTGAGCTTTTGTTCCGGCTCTATGACTTCTTCTAAACGAAGTGAGAGCATGACATGACCATGTTCGGTAAATTTGATGGCATTGCCAACTAGGTTATTCAGTACTTGTCTTAACTGAGTGCCATCGCCAATCACCATGGTTGGGATCTTAGGATCAATCGCCAGTTGGAATTTGAGCCCTTTTTGCTCGGCTTTAACTCTGAAGGTCGACTCTACGTCGGCAGCAATACCCATCATTTTCATCGGTTCTTGCTGAAGCTCTAAACGACCCGCTTCAATCTTCGAGTAGTCGAGAATGTCATTGATTAAATCGAGTAGAGTAAGCGAAGAGGTGTTGAGCATGTCGACATACTCTTTTTGCTCTTTCGGCATATCCATTTCAGAAAGCAGTGATGAAAGCCCGATAATCCCGTTCATTGGAGTGCGGATTTCGTGGCTCATGTTGGCAAGAAATTCACTCTTGTTGCGGTTCGCTACCTCTGCAGTATCTTTGGCTTTTTCCAATTCTTGGTATTGTTGACGAATACGTTCAATCGACTGATTGTAGCTACTCTCTAGTGTAGAGATCTCATCACTGTATGTAGAGTTAGTGGGTGTTAGAAATCGCGGTTTGTTGTCTTCAACCTGTTGATGGTTGATCTGAGAAGACATGGTCATTAAGCGCTTAACTACAAGGCGGTAGACGATGGTTAAACATACCAGAGACAATAAGAAGATTTTAACTGCTTCGAAGGCGAGCAATAATAACACCCGGTCTTCAAAGTCGTTGAGAATCATACTTAGATCAGACTGCACCGTGAGCGTCGCCAGTTGGAACTCTGAGCCTCCCATCTGATGCACCATATCCCAAGATTGAGAATAAGACTGACCGGACGTCTGTTGACCTAATTCTAAAATTTTTTCATCGGGGCTTTCTATTAACAGATAACTGACCGAGGGTAAGCGAGAGATACCTTCAGCTTGCACAAACAGTTGCTCTCGGTCTTCAACCCACAAACTGGCGGTTAAGCCAGAAAGATAACCATCCTTAACTTGTTCGATCTGAGAACTGATAAAAGAAACTCGATTTTGGTACTCCACATACAAACCTAGACCTGTCACTATGACTGTGAATAAGGTACTGATTGCGATGATTACCCCGATCAACTGTCGGGAGAGTCCAATATAGCGTTTTCCTTTATTCACCATACAAAAATTACCATTATTGTTATCCTAGCAAACTACAATTACTCAACTAGTATAATAGTAGTCATTCATCAAATAACTAGGGAAGGTTATGAAAAAACATCTAATAGTTGCATCCATAGTCAGTTTGTTTTCAAGCAGTTATGCTTTTGCAAGCGAACCTGTTCACTACTACATTATTGCAAGCCAAGCGCAACCTTTTCAGATCGAAACTGACGGGTCATCTCACAGAGGAATGGTTTCGGATATTGTTGAAGCCGTATTTGACGACAGCCAATACGAGATCGATTACCACACCTACCCTTTCAACCGAATGATCGATAAGCTCGACGCTAGAGAGAATCCAAACTGGGTCACCTATGGCAGCCCAAGTTGGGGAAATATCCAATCTGTAAACCTGTCTAAAGATCCGATTTACAATGTAAAACATGTGTTACTTAGCAGCGGCAAGAAGCCATTTGAGTTCAACACTATCGATGATTTAAACGGAAAAGCGGTTGTATTGCTGGTGGGGTTTGAATATCCAAATCTAGAGCCTTATATCCAACAAGGTAAGCTTAACGAGATTCGAGTTAAAGATTACAGCGCGGCTTTTCGTGTATTAAACCGAACTCCGGGTGATACCGTTTTTGTTGAAATGGAATCTCGAATCAAATACAACCTAAATGAGCAGAAACTCAGTATTGATGACTACCAGATGCAAGAGTTTGGCTCAGTGATTAATAACTACCCCATCCATTTAGCATTTGACCCAGAGATGGATCCTAAACTGCAAAGCTTCATCGACCTGCGCCTCGACCAAATGAAAGACGATGGTCAGCTCAACGACATCGTACAGAGTTACTTATAGCAACAGCATCAGTTGTAACCTTCGCATAAAGGTATAGCTTAGGTATCGTAATTTAGCTCTCTTCGATGACTAACTCGCTCTTAAGCCTAAAAGGCTGCCCTGATTAGCACAGAAGCTAAGTAGGGCGGCCTTTTTTAATTCATCTTTAAGGGCTAAAAGAGTTTACCTGTAATCGACCTACTTAATTTGGAACCACGGAGGTAAATGGATTAGTGTGCAGCAATCAAATGCAGTTGCTGAGTACGAAGCTCTTGTCGTACTGCCATCAGAATCTTGCCTAAATGGTTCTCGCCGGTTCCATCGCCACCATCCCCCCAGAAGTGGTCTTTGTGCGAATGTTCTTTTATCACCGAATCTCCGGTATTAGTAAGAAACAACGCAAACTGTGGGTTCTGCCTGAACTTCTCTGTGACAATGAACTGCATCACTTCAACACGAATGTCATACCAATCTTCCCGAACTTGCTCTTCATAATCACGGCTTAAAGAGAATGCTTCAGCAGGAGTCGAGGCTTCGAGAATGGTGTTACGCAGCGCTTGAGAGGCAAACTTCATCGCTTGATAATAATGCTCGCTGGTTGCCCAAACTTGATCGTCGATTTTGATAGGACAAGCGGCAAAATTTGACAGGTACCCGTTTGGATCTTCAGGTTCATAGAACAGCACTTCTTTGGCTTTAGCCACCGAATTAGACATAGCCTTCTCCTTACCAACAACATCGCATATTTTTGCTTTAACTTTAAAATTAGTGGCGTTGCATATAACTGTCAAACAACTTAGTTAAAGAGTATGCCAAGGGCATGTTTTTAGTCGAGAACAAATAATGTAGAGGAAGGACAATGGATTTAAATGGTGAGAGGCAAGGAGCATGGTTTACTTATAAAAAGCACAAACTTCTTTAAAAAAGGCATATAAATCAAAGGGTGGCGGTGCGCCACCCTTCTAAATGCAATGGGGATTGTTAATGAATTAGACCTAGCTCCCTCGCTTCTTCCAGGCTAAAACCGCTTTCTCTAATTTCTCTTAGAGCTTCAATACGACGACGAGCTTCAGCAGATTTCATTTTCTTTTCTGGTTTGAAAGATACTTCTTCTTCAGCATCCCACTTATTTGCAATATTTGTCATTTCATCATGGTTGATAGAATTAATGGACATGTTTTCCTCCGAAAAGCACCATGTAATGGACAGGTAATCTGTAGCAAATGCTATTTCGCTTGTTAAGCAATTCTGTACTGAAATGTGATGATTCCGACGCTTCACAAAGCTAATTAATAAATGCCTCATTTAAACTTTGCCAAAGCCATTTTCTGCCATTACATTTAAAAGATTCCCCATAAGAAATGTGGTTTGATCCACCTCTCATTTTCCTCGTTCTCATTTCCTATTTCCCGCTGAAACTTCATGAAATAATCAAAAAATAATTCGAGTCACTTCATTCTTTTTGTGCTCTTCTCTTCCACTAAATTCAACACATGTTAATGATAATAGTTATCAATATCATAACTGAGTGTTTATCATGTCTAGGGAAAATTCAGAGACACCTCTTCTCGAAGTGAAGAATCTATGTGTCGATTACATTACCGATGACGGCGATTTTAATGCCGTAAAATCCGTAAGCTTTAATATAGGCCAAGGCGAGATTTTTGGTTTAGCGGGAGAATCCGGGTGTGGCAAAAGTACCATCGCATTTGCCATTAACCGGCTGCATAAGCCACCGGCTTTCATCTCTGGCGGGCAAATACTGTTTGGCGGGCAAGATCTGCTGAGCTTATCGGACAGCCACTTGAACACCTTACGTTGGAGTGAGATCGCAATGGTGTTCCAGAGCGCGATGAACTCGCTTAACCCTGTACTGACCATTGAAGAACAGTTTGCCGATGTATTGCGCCACCACAAGGGCATGAACAACGAGCAAGCAAAAGATCGCGCCGAAAAGTTACTCGACCTAGTCAATATCCCTCGCCACCGTCTAGCCGAGTACCCGCACCAGTTTAGCGGTGGGATGCGTCAACGTTTGGTGATTGCGATAGCTCTCGCGCTCAACCCTAAGTTAATTATCATGGATGAACCGACCACGGCACTGGATGTGGTTGTACAGCGCGAAATTCTGCAGCAAATACACCAACTCAGAGAAGAGTTTGGTTTCTCAATATTGTTTATCACCCACGACCTCGCACTAATGAGCCAACTGTGCGATCGAATTGCCATCATGCGTCATGGACAGATAGTTGAAGTCAACCAAGCCCATGAGATTCGCAATAACCCTCAGCACTCCTACACCCAAAAGCTATGGAGTTCCTTCCCCAATATTCACGAACATGCTCACGCAACTGCGTGCTAGGAGAGCTCCATGTCACAACCTATTTTTCAAGTAAAAAACCTCGTTAAAGAATTCACTGTTGGTGGTGGATTTGGCAAAGAAGAGATCTTTAGAGCACTGCATGGGGTGAGTTTTGATTTACATGCAGGTAAAACATTGGCACTGGTTGGCGAATCAGGCTGCGGGAAAAGCACCTGCGCTCGACTGATGACCAAAGTGTATCCGCCAACAGAGGGAGAAATACTGTTCAATGGCAGAGATATTTCTACCTTAAAAAGTCGTAAAGATATCTTGGATTACCGAAGCCGCGTGCAAATGATATTTCAAGACCCATTTGGCTCACTCAATCCAACCCACACCATTGAACACCACTTAACGCGGCCCCTTAAGATCCACAAGCAAGTTGCTACGAAACAAGCTCTCACAGAGCGTCTCAAAGAGTTGTTAACGCTGGTGGAATTACCCGTCGAAACTCTAGCGAAATACCCTCACGAGCTCAGCGGCGGCCAAAGACAGCGCATAAACTTAGCCAGAGCACTTGCCGTCGGTGCTGAGGTTATCCTTGCCGATGAACCCACCTCTATGTTGGATGTTTCAATACGACTCGGTGTTTTGAACCTAATGCAGAGGATGAAGAAAGAGTTAGGGATAGTTTTTTTGTACATTACGCATGATCTCGCAACAGCACACTACATCGCAGAAGAGACGGCTGTGATGTACAAGGGACAGATCGTTGAGTGGGGATCAACCCAGTCGATCTTAACCAACCCACAACACCCGTACACTAAGTTATTGATCTCTGCTGTGCCCGATCCTGATCTACCATTTGGCGAACTCGTGAAAAATGAGCCAAACTATTCAATAGACGCTGATCGTATTCGTGAACAAAGCAGTGAAATACAGCATGAGATCAAGCAAGTTTCAGATAATCACTATGTTAAACAGTGGGATAACGTTGCATGAATGAACTAGACACTTGGTTAGAGCGGATCGGAGATTGGTACAAAGACCGAAAGCATGATCAAGTGGAGAAGTTAGAGCCTTTGATCTTAACGCCTCCAGATGCACTCTGGGGGCCTTTGATCACGGATGAACAGAGCAAAGGCATCGCATGCTGGTTAGACGGATGCTTGAGAATCTTTACGCTTTATCGATATGAAGATGAAATTCTGACGGCATCGACAAAGCTTCCACCACCAAGCCCACCATCTATCTCAAACGAACTTAGTGGCTCGCACCATCAGGAAAAAGCTTTCCAATACCTGATGTTTGCCTATAGCAAGCTTCAAGCTGTGTCTTCTAATCCAAAATCAGAACCTGACTTACAAGAGTGGTGTACACAGCGGCTACAGCACTTGTGTGTATTGGCTTTGGAGTTTACCAACCAACAACAAGAACCCCGCTGGAAAGAAGAGTCAGAGAAATTGATCGAATCGCATGTACGCTTTATGGCAAGTCAACACCAGAACGATGATCAAGGTATGGCTCTACGTCAACTGCACTGATCCACTCCTTGTTCAATCCCTGTTCGATCAAGCATCAAAGCTGAACCCCATCAAAAATAAGCACCATAGAAAGCATGATCTCACCTTGATCATGCTTCAGGAACGGACTCCATAAGCTGTAGAATTTAAATGGTAAGCTTTTGAATGTTAATGATTAGCCGAATTACAGGCAAAAAAAAAGGTTCATCGCGGATTAGCGGGAACTCAAAACAAAAACGGTAGTAAGTGA
>NZ_JBGOOI010000078.1:0-19344 GCF_041439605.1 Vibrio sp. 1F169
CATCTGTAGGATCGTTCAACTGATCAGGAAAATGCTTAAATGATCAGTGTTAGCTATTAAAGCGACTTTTTGTTATTGCTCATAATATCAGCTACTTAGGTTGAGCATCGATACATTGGCCATTAATGTCTGTCACACTTGGGTTCATTAAGTGTAGATACAGCGGGATGATGTCTAGTGGCGTTTTTAACTTGTTCGCATCTTCACCTGGGTACGCTTTTGCACGCATGCGTGTTTGAGTACCGCCTGGGTTAATCGCATTAACACGAATATCGGTACCTTCAAGCTCATCGGCTAAGATCTGCATCATGCCTTCTGTAGCAAACTTTGAAATCGCGTAAGTGCCCCAGAACGCGCGGCCAGAGTGACCAACCGTTGAAGAGGTAAAGACAATACGACCCGCTTCCGCTTTCTTAATGACAGGCAGTAACGCTTGAGTCATTAGAAATTCAGCTTTAACGTTGATTTGCATGACGCCATCAAACGTTTCTTCATCGATTTGATCGAATGGACTTAACGTGCCAAGCACACCTGCGTTATGCAGTAGACCATCTAAACGACCGAACTGTGATTCAATGGTTTCAGCCATGTCGATGTAGTTCTGTTTTGTCGCGCCTTTTAAATCCAATGGGATAATCGCAGGCTGTGGGTAACCAGCGCTTTCGATTTCATCGTAAATCAATTCAAGGTTTTTGACATTGCGTCCTAACAGAATAACAGTTGCACCATGTTGAGCGAAACTTAGCGCGGCTTGGCGACCAATGCCAGCACCGGCACCTGTAACCAAAATTACTTTATCTTTGAGGGCATCTGTAGAGATTGGGTAATCCACTGTGCTTATCCTTCTTTCTTTTATTATGTTCGTCATTCCATTGATGTTTAATCACACAGATAACCGCAGGAATGATGAGAAATTCTTGGTAATCGTGACAAGATGGTTACAATACACTAATTCATACAATAGGGGATATGACATTGGAATTTTTGTTGGACTACGGCTTGTTTTTAGCCAAGATTGCGACCGTTGTAATCGCCATCATTGCAATTTTAGTGATAGCTAAATCTGTGGGTGGAAAATCAAGCGCAATTAAAGGTGAGCTGGAAATCACGAACCTATCTGAGCATCACAAACAAACGATTGAACAACTAGAGCACCATTTGCATGATGATGCTTTCATCAAAGCACGTGATAAAGCAGAAAAGAAAGCGGAAAAAGAAAAAGTAAAATCACGTGGCAAAGAAGTGAAGAAAGCAGCGAAAGAGGGTGAGCTTGATAGCAAGCGTGAACCACACCTATTCGTTCTTGATTTTAATGGCAGCATTGATGCGAAAGAAGTGGCTTCATTACGTGAAGAGGTAACGGCGGTTCTGGCTGTTGCTCGTGAAGGTGATGAAGTATTGCTTAAGCTTGAGTCTGGCGGTGGTATGGTTCACGGCTATGGTCTGGCGTCTTCTCAACTTGACCGTATCAAAGCGGCAGGTCTGCCTCTGACTATCTCGGTAGATAAAGTCGCAGCAAGTGGCGGTTACATGATGGCATGTATCGCAGACAAAATCGTATCTGCACCGTTTGCTATTGTTGGTTCTATTGGTGTTATCGCTCAACTGCCAAACTTCAACAAACTGCTTAAAAAGCACGACATTGAATTCGAACAGCTAACGGCAGGTGAGTACAAACGCACGCTTACTATGTTTGGTGAGAACAGTGATAAAGCACGCGAGAAGTTTAAAGAAGAGCTAGAGGAAACTCATGGTTTGTTTAAAGATTTCATCCGTGACCACCGACCTGCGCTAGATCTTGAAAAAGTAGCAACGGGTGAGCACTGGTTTGGTACACAAGCGCATGAACTTGGGCTGGTGGATGAGATTAGCACTTCTGATGATTTAGTCGTAGCGGCATGTAAGGACAAAACAGTTCTAGCGATTCACTACGTACAGAAGAAAAAGCTGTCAGACAAACTAGCGGGCGTGGCAGGTAAATCTGCAGACAGCGTGCTGATGAAGCTGATTGAACGTGGTCAAAAGCCGATTGTTTAAGCTTATTGAGTTCTAGGTTTAGTGCCTTACGTTCATTTGCAGACGTTTGAGCCTTAAAAAGAAAGCGCATAAGTCATAAGACTTATGCGCTTTTTTATTGCTCCACTTCCGAGCGGGTGACCACTATGTTGTAGGGGGAGCGGAGTTTTATACCAAGCACTGACTTACTGTGATTGATATTAAATCTTGGCTCCATAATCATTACGTTTTGGACAAGTCGTCAGAATCTCTCTATGACCCGTATCTTTGAGCTCTTCCAAAATTACATCAAAGCCCCATAAGCGATAGAGATGTTTCATCACTTCGTCGTAGCCTTTATCAAGCGGTATACGGCCGTGAGGCACATACTGCAGTGTCATCGAGCGATCACCACGAACATCGACGTTAAACACCTGAATATTCGGCTCAAGGTTACTTAGGTTGTATTGCGCCGCAAGCTTTTCACGAATCAAGCGATAGCCTGGGTCATCGTGAATAGCACTTATCTCAATGGTGTTTTTGCGGTCGTCGTCGAGCACAGAAAATAGTTTAAAGTCTCGAATGATCTTTGGTGAAAGGTATTGGCTGATAAAGCTTTCATCTTTGAAATTGTGCATGGCAAAGTGCACCGCCTCTAACCAATCACTTCCGGCTAATTCAGGGAACCATTCTTTGTCTTCATCGGTGGGTTCTTCACAGATACGTCGAATGTCTCTAAACATCGCAAAGCCAAGCGCATAAGGGTTTATTCCGCTGAAATAAGGGCTATTGTAGGCGGGTTGAGCAACCACACTGGTGTGACTGTGTAGAAACTCTAAGATGAACTTATCACTCACCAAGCCTTCGTCGTAAAGGTGGTTAAGAATGGTGTAATGCCAGAAGGTTGCCCAGCCCTCATTCATTACTTGAGTTTGTTTCTGAGGATAGAAGTATTGGCTTACCTTGCGAACAATACGAACACACTCACGTTGCCAAGGTTCAAGCAGTGGGGCGTTCTTCTCAATAAAGTACAGAATGTTTTCTTGAGGCTCACTAGGGAAACGTATCTTGGTCTCTTCTTCCTTACTTTTGTTCTGAGGAACCGTTCTCCAAAGTTCGTTCACTTGAGATTGCAGATACGCTTCACGTTCTTCTTGTCTTGCGGTTTCTTCTGCAATGGAAATCTTTTCTGGGCGTTTGTATCTGTCTACGCCGTAGTTCATGAGAGCATGACAAGAATCGAGAAGTTTCTCGACTTCAGCTACACCGTATTTTTCTTCGCAATCGGTAATGTATTTTTTCGCGAATAATAGATAGTCGATAATCGAGCTTGCATCAGTCCAGGTTTGGAACAGGTAATTACCCTTAAAGAACGAGTTATGGCCGTAACAGGCATGCGCCATTACCAACGCTTGCATCGTGACCGTGTTCTCTTCCATTAAGTAAGCGATACACGGATCTGAGTTGATCACGATTTCGTACGCTAAGCCCATTTGGCCGTGTTTGTAGTTTTGCTCTGTCTGGATGAACTTCTTACCAAAAGACCAGTGGTTGTAATTGATGGGCATACCAATGCTGGAGTAAGCATCCATCATCTGCTCAGAGGTAATCACTTCAATCTGGTTCGGGTAAGTGTCTAAACGGTAATGCTGCGCCACACGCTTAATTTCTACGTGATATTGTTCCAAGAGGTTGAACGTCCAATCTGGACCATCAGGCAGCATCTTGTCGTTTTTCTTCTGTGCAGATTTGTCTTTCTCTGCAACGTTTGATTTCGCTGTCATGGCAAACTCCCTTACGCAGTCTCTTTCTGGAACAGTTCTCTAAACACAGGAAAAATATCATCCACCGTTTTAATGTTCTTCATGGCGAAGTTATCGAAGCTAGCTTCTAGCTTCTCGTACTCGTGCCAAAGCGTTTGGTGTGAACGGCGCGTAATCTCGATGTAAGAATAATATTGGCAAGTCGGCAATAGCGTATTGACCAGCAATTCTTTACAGCGAGGCGAGTCATCAGCCCAGTTATCTCCATCAGAAGCTTGTGCTGCGTAGATATTCCACTCATTAGCAGGATAACGATCTGCGACAATTTCTTTCATTAGTTTCAGTGCACTAGAAACGATCGTGCCGCCAGTTTCTTGTGAATAGAAGAACTCATGTTCGTCAACTTCTTTAGCCTGAGTATGGTGACGAATAAACACAACATCGACGTTTTCATATGTGCGATTGAGGAATAAGTAAAGCAGTACGTAGAAGCGTTTTGCGATGTCCTTGGTAGCTTGATCCATTGAGCCAGATACATCCATTAGACAGAACATAACGGCTTGGCTAGATGGAATAGGGCGCTTCTCGTAGTTTTTAAAACGCAGGTCGAAGGTGTCAATGAACGGCACGCTTTCAATTTTTTTACGTAACTCAGCAATCTCTTCTTTCAAGCGACTCTCTTCGAAAGGTTGTGCTGGTTCTGTCATTTTTACTTGGTCAAGTTGCTCCATCAGTATGTTGAGCTCGCGCTTTTTACCTGCTGTCATCGCGGTTCTACGAGCCAGAGATTGTTGCAGTGAACGAACGATAGCGATGTTAGACGGAATCCCCGCGCTTTGGTAACCAGAACGGTGTGTTTTCCATTCAGTGATTTTGTTGACCTGATTTTTCTCTAGATTAGGCAGAGCTAAATCTTCAAAGAGAATATCAAGATATTCATCTTTTGAAATTTGGAAGGTAAATTCATCTTGGCCTTCGCCATCAGGGCTTGCGTCACCCTGGCCTGAGCCACCACCTTGACCGCCACCTTTAGGACGTTCAATTTTATCGCCCGTGATGAACTGGTCATTACCTGGGTGAACGCGTTCTCTTACGCCGCCTTGACCTTGGTGAAAGCTTGGCTCTTTGATGTCTTTATGAGGAATAGTGACGTCTTCACCGGTTTCAGTATTGGTGATTGAGCGTCGGTTGACTGCATCGGCCACAGATTCTTTGATTTGCTCTTTATGGCGTCGTAAGAAACGCTGTCTATTCACAGCACTCTTATTCTTGCCATTGAGCCTCCGATCGATAAATTGTGCCATAAGAACTCCCTCTCAGCTGATGTTGCGATCCTACTTTCTATAGGTTGTAAGAGTTATTGGTTTGTATGAGCTGCTCAGTTGAGCAGCTCAATACAGTTTGGTTATGAGGATTTACGAACTCTTAGGTACCACTCAGATAGCAGTCTCACTTGTTTCTCGGTGTAGCCTTTTTCCATCATACGAGCAACGAAGTCGTCGTGTTTTTTCTGATCATCCGTTGAGGTCTTAGCATTGAACGAAATAACAGGAAGTAGCTCTTCTGTGTTGGAGAACATTTTCTTCTCAATCACAGTGCGCAGTTTCTCGTAGCTCGTCCAAACTGGGTTTTGACCGTTATTGTTGGCTTTGGCACGAAGCACGAAGTTCACAATCTCATTTCGGAAATCTTTAGGGTTACTGATCCCTGCTGTTTTCTCGATTTTCTCTAGTTCACCATTCAGAGAAGCACGGTCAAATAGCTGTCCTGTTTCTGGATCGCGGTACTCTTGGTCTTGAATCCAGAAGTCCGCGTAGGTGACATAGCGGTCGAAGATATTCTGTCCGTACTCAGAGTAAGACTCTAGGTAAGCGGTTTGAATTTCTTTACCAATGAATTCTACGTAACGCGGTACTAGGTATCCTTTCAAGAACTCAAGATACTTCTCAGCGGTCTCTTGAGGGAACTGCTCACGTTCAATTTGCTGTTCAATCACGTAGAACAAGTGAACCGGGTTTGCCGCCACTTCGGCTTGGTCGAAGTTAAATACACGAGACAGGATCTTAAAGGCGAAACGCGTTGATAGCCCAGACATGCCTTCGTCAACGCCGGCATAATCTCGGTACTCTTGGTAGCTCTTCGCTTTTGGATCGGTGTCTTTTAGAGTCTCACCATCGTAAACACGCATTTTTGAGAACAGAGAAGAGTTTTCAGGTTCTTTCAGTCTCGATAGGATGCTGAATTGCGATAGCAGATCGAGTGTGCTTGGCGAACAAGGGGCTTTGGATAGCTCACTGTGCTCAAGCAGTTTTTGGTAGATCTTAACTTCTTCAGAGACGCGCAGACAGTAAGGGACTTTTACAATGTACACACGGTCGAGGAAGGCTTCGTTGTTTTTGTTGTTACGGAAGGTCTGCCACTCGGATTCGTTTGAGTGAGCTAGAATCATACCGTCAAATGGCAGTGCAGAAAGTCCTTCAGTACCGTTGAAGTTACCTTCTTGTGTTGCCGTTAGGAGTGGGTGCAAGACTTTGATTGGCGCCTTGAACATCTCTACGAATTCCATCACACCTTGGTTTGCTTTACACAGTGCACCAGAGTAACTGTAGGCATCAGGGTCATCTTGAGAAAAGTGCTCAAGTTTACGAATATCGACTTTACCTACAAGTGAAGAGATATCTTGGTTGTTTTCATCACCAGGTTCTGTCTTCGCGATCGCAACTTGGTCGAGAATCGAAGGGCGTAGTTTGATGACTTTGAATCTAGAGATATCACCACCGAAATCATGGAGGCGTTTCGCTGCCCAAGGAGACATGATAGAGCGTATGTAACGTTTCTCTATTCCGTACTCTTGTTTCAAAAGGTCGCCATCTTCGTTTACGTCGAATAGACAGAAGGGGTGATCATTCACAGGGCTTCGTTCACCATCTGCAGACAGCACATAGATTGGTAGCTTTTGCATCAGTGCTTTGAGTTTTTCAGCAAGGGAAGATTTACCACCGCCCACAGGGCCAAGCAGGTAAAGGATTTGCTTCCGTTCTTCTAAGCCTTGTGCAGCGTGTTTTAGGTAAGAAACAATCTGTTCAATCGCATCTTCCATGCCGTAGAAATCTTTAAATTCGCTGTAGCGTGAGATGACACGGTTCGAGAAAATACGACTTAGATGGGGGTCTTGAGCGGTGTCTATAACCTCCGGTTCGCCGATGGCCAGTAGTAAGCGCTCAGCAGCGTTAGCGTAAGCACTTTTATCGTCTTTACACAGCCCTAAGAACTCTTGCAATGTGAGCTCTTCTTCCTTGGCTGCTTCATAACGTGATTGATAGTGGTCAAAAATACTCATAGTCACATTCCCCTTGTTAACCAGTCAAAACTGATGAGCGATTGAAAAATAGGCTCTCCCTACATTTTAAGGTTAGACCCGCTTGCACAATTTTGCTTAACAATTATGTATTTATTTACAATTTTGCGTGTGAAAAACCTAGCGAGCGCAATAGGCAACTTGAGGCGTGTAGAATCCAATTATTTTACATTCGAGGGGATCTAGCCGTTTGTTTTGTGATTTTAGGTCGCTTAATAATACTCACACTGGATTTATGTGTATTAGATGTATAACTGAGCTCTATTGATTTACTGGAATGAAGTACCATATAATGCGCGGCGTTATCAAAAATTGCTCAATAAATAGGTAGATGTAGTGAAGAATTATGGGTTAAAAATAGTGGCTATCAGTGTTGCGTTACTGGCTTCGACAGCAACACATGCAAAAATCTCGCAGTGGTCACTGGGCGTTGCCGCCTCTTATTCT
Organism: Vibrio sp. 1F169; assembly: GCF_041439605.1. Taxonomy (NCBI): domain Bacteria; kingdom Pseudomonadati; phylum Pseudomonadota; class Gammaproteobacteria; order Vibrionales; family Vibrionaceae; genus Vibrio; species Vibrio sp. 1F169. The sequence goes on from NZ_JBGOOI010000078.1 coordinate 7,564, forward strand.
CCGGCTGTCTATAAAGATACACCGTCAAACCGCGCTGTGATTCCTATGATTGGCTATGAAGGTGAGCACTTTTTCATGCGTGGATTCAGTGTGGGTTATCGCTTACTTCCTGCGGGCTCACCACAGAATATCGTGTTTCGAGCGGTTTATGATTCGAGGACATTGAAGCCGGGTGATTCTGATAACGTTGATATCCAGAAGTTAGATGAGCGTAAAGCATCAGTATTAGGTGGCATTAGCTACCAAGTGATCACCTTGGTCGGGATGTTTGAAGCGACAGCGGGCTCAGGCTTAGGGTTTAGGCATAATGGTATCTATGCGGAAGCCGCATGGCGTTTGCCGATTCGTCGCAATGGGTGGGCGATTACACCCTCTATTGGTTATGCTTATAACAGTGAGCGCCTGAATAACCACCTGTACGGGGTGAGTTCAGCAGAAGCGTCGAGAACTAATTTGAACGAGTTCGATGCAGACTGGGATGGTCAGTACTTTATTGGTTTAGGTGGTTACTTGCATGTGACGCCAAATATCCGAGTCACTGGTGGCGTTCGTTATACCAACCTTGAAGGTGATATTGAGAACAGCCCAATACTTGAAAGTGGCATCAACATGGCCGCAAACGTCGGTGTTGCCTACGTCTTCTAGTTGCTTTGGTTTCTCTCTCTAAATGCGGACATTAACAAAGGGTTACTCATGATGAGTAACCCTTTTTTGAAATTTTATAAGCCCACTTAAAGCTAATCTTCTAAGCACTAAGCACTAAGCACTAAGCACTAAGCACTAAAAATTTGAGATAGCTCTGTCGCACATAGGTGGTACTGACGAGGGCAGTTACGCCATGTTGTTAGCATGCGACGGTACTTTTCTAACATTGGCATTTGGCTATTGAAGTGGTGATCTGCTTTGTCAAATTGAGGGTAAAGTCCTTCAGAATCAACAAGGAAACGCACGTAATGTACGATTTGTGCTTCAGAAGCGATATCGAAACCTAGGAATTGTAGACGACGTTGGTCGACTTCCGCACGCTCTTGATCTGCAAGCATTTTATTCGACTCTTGCATCGCATGGTACATCTCCATAATGTCGATAATTTCGCGACATTCTGCTTCAGTTAAACAACCAAATTCTTTGTTAAGCTCACGCATTTGGAGTTCGTAACCACGTTCTACAATCGTTTGTAGACGCTGGTATTTAGCTGAGTTCTCAGGATCCATTTGAGACATTAGGTAGTATTGATTTGATAGAATTAGACGCTGAGCATTGGTCATTTCCATGGGAGGAACCTCACTAAAAAACTAAATGTTATATTATTTTGTTGCAGTAAGAGTAACAGCATTCCTAAGAGTGGAAACATGATCTCAACACGGATTTAATATGATTTTTTGAATTGATAAACAAAAGTTGTAAAGAAAAGTGAAAGGATTGTTTTAACCAAAAAAGAAAACGCCCCAATCGAAATTGAGGCGTTTGAAATCACTATTAACGTAAGTCTAAGTTAGTATTTTACGTTTGAATGGTATTGACTGAGGATAGCAACAATCTCGTCCATTTTTTCTTTGCTTGGCGGATTTGTACCTTCAAGAGGGTAGTCGTGACCCAATGCTTCCCACTTATGAGCACCTAGCTTGTGGTATGGAAGCAGTTCTACTTTTTCGATGTTATCCATGTCCTTAATGAATTCACCCAGAAGATGCGCATCTTCTGGCGTATCTGTGTAGCCAGGAACAATCACATAACGAATCCACGTCTTCTTACCTATTTTGTGTAGGTAGCGTGCAAAATCCAGAGTACGTCGGTTTGATACACCAATGAAATCGTGGTGAATTTCATCTCGCATATGTTTAAGATCCAGCATTACCAGATCAGAGGCTTCTAGTACTTCATCGACCACTTCAGTGTGTTTACGAATATAGCCATTAGTATCAAGACAAGTGTGGATGCCTTCAGCTTGAGCCGCGCGGAAAAAATCACGAACAAACTCAGGTTGTAGCATCGCTTCGCCACCTGAACAGGTGATACCACCGCCAGAGGCTTTCATGAAATGACGGTATGATTTTGCTTCGTTAATGATCTCTTCGACCGTTACTTCCTTTCCGTCATGAAGATCCCATGTATCGCGATTATGGCAGTACATACAACGCATTAAGCAGCCTTGAAGAAACACAATAAAGCGGATACCAGGGCCATCGACAGTACCACAAGATTCGAATGAGTGAATGCGACCAGTTGTAGACATGAGCTATTCTCGTATAGGAATTTATACCGTTTATTTTATTACAAAAACGGTACATAAAATAGGGTCAAATGGTAACTAGGTCTTTAAAAATAAAGGCAATCACCTGTGAAGATGATTGCCTTTATTTAACTTGAAAAGCAGGCGGTGAAAGCCTTTTCTATGGCTAGAAGAAAGCAAACATAGTGATGCCACCAGTACCGTACACTGACTTTGTTGCTTCTTGGTAATCGGGTGTTTTTGCGGTAAGTGCGAAAGATGCACCAACGTATTGGTTATACCAAGCAACACCAAGTATCGCTGTCGCTTGAATGTTCTCTAAAGTGACATCGTAGATCGCAGGATCTTTGTCATTTTTCTTTGCATAATCATTAACACCGGAACGATCCCCTTCGACAGTCAGGTCATTAAATCGGTAACGCCCTTCAAGACCTGCGTAAGTAAACCAACCTGTATTTGAAGCACCTATCATGCCTGCTTTGAATGGGTTTTCTGTGCTGATGTTCGCTGCGCCAAAGTTGCCGCCCAAGTCAGTACCCCAACGGAACATAAACCCAGTAGAAATGTCGCTTCTAAAATTACCAACGTTGATCTCTGATACGTTAGATATCTCGAAGTCAGTATTCGCTAATGCTTGATTACGCATTAGGTTGAAATGACTTAAGTAACCAAGGCTACCTGCGTACTCATCATCAACTTGATACTTCCAACCCATAGGTTCGTCTGATTTAGTGATTGAGTGAACCAGTTTTTGAGCGTCTTCGGAAAGTGCTCGCTCGCCTGTAGTACCAAACGTGATGTTAAAACGCTGGGCTTGTTGTGGGTTCAAGCTGATGTAGTTGAATTCTGTATGTAGGTAACCTGCGTATGGACGATCATTGGCTGATGGTTTTTCTAATTCAATGTCAGAAGGCGTGTACATCTTGTGACCAATGGTGATTTCCCACTTATCTAAAGAGCTTGCGCCCCAATAGGAAAGGCTCAATGGTTTTACCCAAGCGTATGGCGTAATACTTGACGATGTGTAACCCAGAAATAAACCGTTGGTATAGTCTTGATCGACACCAAAGATACCATCGTTGTCTAACGCAAAAGTTAACGTAGAGCGTTCAGATGCCAGTGATGAACAAGAGAGGAGAATCAGTGGTAAATAACGAAGGAATTTCATGTAGCGGTTACTCTAAAATGATGAACAGAAATAGTACCGTAGTTTGAGTCGGTTTGTAGAAAAAAAGTGAATGCGAGTGTGCTTTTTGTGGCCAATCTAATCTTTCTTGGGGGAGGGGTATTGATGAGATTTAGAGTAGATATAAAAAAGCCCCGCACATTGGCGAGGCTAATAGTTTTTACTGTCTATTGAGCGTGAGCTTATAGAGACTCAGTAAATGTACGTGCGATTACGTCAGCTTGCTGCTCTGTAGTCAGAGAGTTAAAGCGTACAGCGTAACCAGAAACACGAATCGTTAGCTGAGGGTATTTCTCAGGGTGCTTAACTGCGTCTTCTAGAGTTTCACGGTTAAGAACGTTCACGTTAAGGTGTTGACCACCTTCAATGCCAGCTTCGTGGTGGAAGTAACCATCCATTAGGCCTGCAAGGTTAGCACGTTGGCTATCTTCTTCTTTACCTAGTGCGTTTGGCACGATAGAGAAAGTGTAAGAGATACCATCTTGAGCATCAGCAAACGGTAGTTTACCTACAGACGTTAGTGAAGCTACAGCGCCTTTCTCATCACGACCGTGCATTGGGTTTGCACCAGGAGCGAAAGGAGCGCCAGCACGACGACCGTCTGGAGTGTTACCTGTTTTCTTACCGTATACCACGTTAGACGTGATAGTAAGAACTGACTGTGTAGGGATTGAATCACGGTAAGTCTTAAGCTTACGGATCTTGTTCATGAACGTAGAAACTAGTTCACAAGCGATATCATCTACACGAGAGTCGTTGTTACCGTATTTAGGGTAATCGCCTTCGATTTCGAAGTCAGTTGCAATGCCATCTTCGTCGCGGATTGGTTTAACAGTCGCGAATTTGATTGCAGACAGTGAGTCAGCAGCAACAGACAGACCAGCGATACCACAAGCCATAGTACGACGAACGTCACGGTCATGAAGAGCCATTAGAGACGCTTCGTAGCTGTACTTGTCGTGCATGAAGTGAATGCTGTTTAGAGCTGTCACGTATTGCTTAGCTAACCAATCCATGAATGTGTCTAGGCGATCCATTACGTCATCGTAGTTAAGTACTTCGTCAGTGATCTTGTCTCCAACTGGGCCAACTTGCATTTTAAGCTTCTCATCAACGCCGCCGTTGATTGCGTAAAGCATAGTTTTTGCAAGGTTAGCACGAGCGCCGAAGAACTGCATTTGCTTACCAACGATCATTGGTGATACACAACAAGCGATTGCGTAATCATCAGAACCAAGGTCAGGACGCATTAGGTCATCATTTTCGTACTGGATAGAAGAAGTATCGATAGATACCTTCGCACAGAAACGCTTGAAGCCGTCAGGTAGTTGCTCAGACCAAAGAACAGTGATGTTTGGCTCTGGAGAAGGACCCATAGTGTATAGAGAGTTAAGGAAACGGAAGTTCGAACGCGTTACTAGCGTACGACCATCAACACCCATACCACCCATAGACTCTGTAGCCCAGATTGGGTCGCCAGAGAATAGCTCATCGTACTCAGGAGTACGTAGGAAACGAACCATACGCAGCTTCATTACGAAGTGGTCGATCATCTCTTGTGCTTGGTCTTCTGTGATTTTGCCAGCAGCGATATCACGCTCGATGTAGATGTCTAGGAAAGTCGAAGTACGACCTAGAGACATTGCAGCACCGTTTTGAGATTTAACCGCAGCTAGGTAGCCGAAGTAAGTCCACTGAATAGCTTCTTGAGCAGTTTGAGCTGGCTCAGAGATATCGAAACCGTATTTCTCAGCCATTTGCTTGATTTGACCTAGAGCACGATGTTGCTCAGAGATCTCTTCACGCAATTGCATTGTAGCAGCAAGATCTTCGCCGTTCTCGAAACGCTCTTGTAGAGAAGCGAATTGAGCAGCTTTGTCTTTCATTAGGAAGTTGATACCGTAAAGTGCAACACGACGGTAGTCACCAATGATACGACCACGGCCGTAAGCATCAGGAAGACCAGTCAGAACACCAGACTTACGACATTTTAGGATATCAGGAGTGTAGATATCGAAAACGCCAGCATTGTGTGTTTTGCGGTATTCTGAGTAGATTTTTGAAACCATTGGGTCAAGAGTTTCACCGTATGCTTTACAAGAACCTTCAACCATACGTACACCACCGTTAGGGATGATTGCACGTTTTAGTGGCTTCTCAGTTTGTAGACCAACGATAGTCTCAAGATCTTTCTCAATGTAACCTGCATCGTGAGCAGTAATGGTAGAGATAACAGAAGTATCGAAATCTACAGGTGCTTTAGTTGCGTTTTCCTGTTTGATACCTTCCATTACCGAAGACCAAAGCTTGTTAGTTGCTTCAGTACCCTCAGAAACTAGGAAAGACTCGTCGCCTTCATATGGCGTGTAGTTCTTTTGAATGAAATCACGAACGTTTACTTCGCTTTGCCACTCACCTGCAGCAAAATCTTCCCAAGCTTTAGCAAATTGCTCTGCCATGACATACCTACCTTTTTAGTAGAAAAAATACGTACATTAACACTGTTGAGCCAGCGCCCCTCGTAAGGGTAGTACACTCTTATTAATAACAATATATATGAGCATATGAGCGTCATATGGTTATATATATTGTCACTACCTTTTATATGTTGTCTTTACTCTATGTATTCAAGACTACGCTAAAAAATTTCTGTAAACCTTAAACTAAATCAATAAATGCCAAAAAAAGTTGAAAAAATTTGAGTGGCAGGGGTTGCCACCCAAACTTTTTTTTAATCCCGATACTACTTTTGTGTAGTAATGAGCATTATAGCCAAGCTTTTAGGCCATATTGACTTTCTAGCATACCAACTGCAAGCATTGCTACTAAACAGATAACTAAAACGCCAACTGGGATTACAATCTTGTCTACAAATGATAGACGCTTCGCACGCTCTTTATCACCAATTAGACCGTTGTTATCAAGAAGCATAGTCAGAGCCCATGCTAATACAGGGTTAACAACCGCTGAACCGAAGATACAGATACCAGCTGCTTGAGAATCCTTTGAATCCTTAACCATTTGCATACCCGCTTCAAGTAGAGGTAGAGATACACCTACAAGTAGCGCAACACGCATCACTGGTGGCCATACTGCAACGTCCATTGGGAAACCAAGAATCGCAACAATAATACATAGAGAACCAAGCAAGATTGCGCCGCCAGGAATTGGACGTTTCGCGATTGCTGCTGGGATCATGTAAGTACCCCAAGAAGAAGTGATGTTACCACCACCAACCGCTGTACCTACCATTTGACGCACAGAACACATAGTCATAGTGTCATCAACGTCCATCAGAACTTTTTCAGACTTTTTAGGGTAGTTTAGTTCTTGGAAGATACGGTGACCTAGGAAATCTGGTGACCACATCGCTACCGCTAGGATTGCAAATGGTAGAGAAGCGATGAAGTGTTCAACGTTTGGCAAGCCAAGCATCCAACCTTCAGAAGTCGAACCCCACCAGTAAACTGGGTTTAGGTTTGGGATACCCATTTCAGTTTCGAATACGATATCGAAACCAGCGCCCAATGCTAATGCAATAGCAAGGCCTGTGAATGCACAAACTGGGATAGCTAACCAACGCTTGTTCACTTTTGCTAAGAAAGCATAGATAGCAATAGTAATAGCAAGAACGATTAAACCAACGTAACCCATGCTACCCGCTTCAACAGTAGAAGATTGAAGACCAACCGCCCATGCTTGAATCGAGTTAATTTGGCTCATGGTACCCGTTAGGCCTAAGAAAATGAGCAAGCCACCAGCGGTACCTTCCGAAGTCAGGTTAACCAGCTTGGAGCCGCCTTTTAGGAAACTTAGGATTAGACCGAAGACACCGATAAGGATAGCCAATGCAAGAGGGTGAGCACCAGCGAGAGCGATGGTACCAATAAGAGGAATCATTGGGCCGTGGTTACCGGCAAGGTTTGCTTTCGGGTTGAAGAAACCAGAAGCAAGGATACAGAACAGCAGTGCAGGAATCAGCATTTCTACACGAGCAACTTCAATCGCGAAGTCTTTACCTAGGTTTACGTGATCCCAAGCTTGAGTTAGGCCATCAGCCCAAGACATCATTACTGCAGAGTACATCGCGATGATACCGATGGTACCAGCAAGTGCAGGAACAAGATCTTCAAGTTCAAAACGGAAATCACGGCCTGGAAGGTTTAGGCCAAAACGACGAGGCTTCATGATTTGAAGTTCGTGATCTAAGTAATCTGAGCGGCTCTCAAATTCAGAAGCAGGGCGGTGTAGCTCTTTATAGCTTTTCTCTTCTACTTCAGAGTTCGCATTATTCACAACGTCTGACATAGATTCCTCATATTTTTATGTTAGTAATTATAAAATTTCGCGTAATTGCGTTATTTCTTAGTTATAACTTATTAATATTATGTTGCACGGATTTGATGTGCTTTATGCAGCTAAGTTAAAAGAAATGTTTGGCATTTTTAATGCCTTATTCTTTGCTGCTGAGTCTAACAAGCTTACCCTTTAGGGTGATTGATCTTGATCACTTTATGAGTTTATGTGAAAGAAAGCTACAAAACGAAGCGATTCATTAACGTACCGTTGATGAATTGTGTAATTAGTTTTCACAAATTGACGTTAGCTATCTTCTTCATGTCTTGCTCTATATAGCATCAGCCGGATACCTCTTACTTACTGAGTGGTTTCACTATTAGTAGCTGGTCTCTTAGTTGCCTATGAAGTTTTAACCACTCAACGACCTTCAAATAACGTTCTCGTATAGTGAGTTTGGTGTACTACTGTGGGTGTTAGATTTTGTCGGAAGCGCCGTTTTTAAGTTCACAAAACGTGTTTTTCTTGTGAGGTATCAAGCTACGAGAATCTCATTTTGATTAACTTTATTTAAACAATGTCAGAGTCGCAATTACAGCTTGTTGATACATTTCATTCAGTAAATTGAGACTAAAACGCTATTCATTGCATAATAAGTCAGAGTTAATCGCTATTTATTCTCAATTATTAGGTTAATAATTTGTTGCATGTTGTTTCGTGTGGTGCTAGTTTGTATCGCATGAAAAGGTCGGAGTACCTTGCATTTTCACAAACTTGGGAGAGAAAGCGCATGAAAGATGTACCAGCGCTGGACATAAAGGATTTACACAAAACGTTTGGTCAAAATGAAGTTTTAAAGGGAATTTCACTTTCTGCGCATAAAGGCGATGTAGTATCGATTATCGGATCTTCAGGGTCGGGTAAAAGTACTTTCCTTAGATGTATCAACCTTTTAGAGACACCTACTGCTGGCGAGATTTGGGTTAATGGTGAATTAATTCAAATGAAAAATAACCGCCAAGGTGTTTCTGTTCCTGCCAATGAAAAACAAGTACAGCGAATCCGTTCTCGCTTAGCAATGGTTTTTCAGGGTTTCAACCTGTGGTCTCATCTGACCGTTCTCGAAAATGTTATCGAAGCGCCTGTTCACGTCTTAGGTGTACCTAAAGCACAAGCGATTGAAAATGCTGAGCTGCTACTGAAGAAAGTAGGGCTATATGAACGCAAAGATTACTACCCGGGTCATTTATCTGGCGGACAGCAACAGCGTGCGGCGATTGCAAGAGCGTTAGCGGTTGATCCTGAAGTAATGCTATTTGATGAACCAACATCGGCACTTGATCCTGAGTTAGTAGGGGAAGTACTTGGTGTAATGCGCGATCTAGCAGAAGAAGGAAGAACCATGCTTGTGGTAACACATGAAATGGCTTTTGCTCGTGACGTATCAAATCATGTGATGTTCTTACATCAAGGCTTGGTGGAAGAACAGGGCAATCCAGCTAAACTGTTTACTGAGCCTGAATCTGAGCGATTACAACAATTTATCTCATCGATTTACTAATCAGAATTGAAATGCTGTTGCTAAGGTAAATGGCGACAGTGTCAACAATGAAACACAACAAGTAAGTTAATAAGTAACAACAAACACAATATTAAAATTAGCAAAACATAAAAACCTAAATCACAGGAGTAGGGATATGAAAAAGTGGTTATTAGTCGCGGCACTTGCTGCAACTGCTGCAACGGGCGTAGCTCAAGCAAAAGAATGGAAAACAGTACGTTTCGGTATTGAAGGTGCTTACCCTCCATTTAGCTGGACAGAAGCTGACGGTTCGCTGAAAGGCTTCGATGTCGATATGGCTAACGCGCTTTGTACTGAAATGCAGGTGAAGTGTAAGATCGTTGCACAAGATTGGGATGGTATTATTCCTTCTCTGCTTGCTCGTAAATATGATGCGATCATTGCGGCAATGTCTATCACGGAAGAGCGCAAGAAAAAGATCGATTTCACAGGTAAATACGCACTTATCCCAAACAAGTTCATCGCTAAAAAAGGTGCAGGCCTTAACTTTGATGATCTAAGTGGTCAAAAAATTGCCGTTCAACGTGCAACAACTCACGACAAGTACCTAACAGATAACTACGGCGACACAGTAGAAATCGTTCGTTACGGTTCATTTGACGAAGCTTACCTTGATCTAGCTAACGGTCGTGTTGCTGCTGTACTGGGTGATGCATCTGCTCTAGAAGAAGGTGTACTAAACAAAGCGGGTGGTGAAGACTACGAGTTTGTTGGTCCATCACTAACTGATCCTAAATGGTTCGGTGAAGGTTTTGGTATTGCTCTACGTAAGCAAGACAAAGATCTGACTAAGCAATTAGATGCTGCAATCCTTTCACTACGTGAAAAAGGCATCTACCAAGATATCGCTGCTAAATACTTCAACTACGACGTATACGGTAAGTAATCTCTAGCGTCACTTCTTAAGGGAGAGGCTCACCTCTCCCTGTCTTACCAACTTTTTCGCAGTTCTGTTGGAATTCATTATGTTTGATTTACAAGGATATGAAGCGTCGATCCTGAAAGGGGCGGTGCTTACAATCGAAGTTGCCTTACTGTCGCTAATTTTAGCTATGGTTCTTGGTATGCTAGGTGCCTTAGCTAAACTCGCGCCTTATCGCTGGGCTCGTGCTATTGCAACCCTCTACACAACCGTTATTCGAGGTATACCCGATCTCGTATTGATGATGCTGATTTTCTTTGGTGGACAAATCCTTTTAAACAACAGTTTGTATTCCATCAATGAGTGGCTCAATGAATGGTTCACGTCGAGTGACCCTAACCACGAGTGGACCGCTTACCTACCTGATTATATTGATGTCAGCCCATTTATTGCTGGCGTCTTAACCATTGGCTTCATCTTCGGCGCGTACATGGCAGAAACCTTCCGTGGTGCGATAATGGCTGTCGACAGCGGTGAGATGGAAGCGGCAAAGGCCTATGGAATGGGCCCTGTCTTAGCGTTCCGTCGTATTCTATTACCGCAAATGATTCGTCACGCACTGCCGGGGTTTGGTAATAACTGGTTGGTTTTACTAAAAACTACCGCGCTGGTTTCTATTATTGGCCTTGAAGACATGGTACGTGTTAGCGCTCTGGCGGCGGGTTCAACCAAAATGCCATTTACCTTCTATATGACGGTAGCAATCATCTTCTTATTCTTCACCAGTGTTTCGACGGGCTTACTTAAGTTGGTTGAACGTAAATTCAGTATCCACGCGAGGTAGTTATGGACTTTTCATTGATAATTGAAAGCCTGCCGATTTACCTTGGTGGTTTGTGGACAACGGCTTGGATGGTTTGTGTCGCTTTGATTGTTGGCTTATTCGTAGCCATACCATTAGCTATCGCTCGTAACAGTCCAAATATGATGATTAATGCACCAGCTTGGTCGTTCATTTATTTCTTCCGTGGTACGCCGTTATTGGTGCAGTTGTACCTGATTTACTACGGTATGGACCAATTCTTCCCAGTAAAAGATACACTATGGGAAAACGCGTGGTTCTGTGCTTTAGTTGCGTTTATTCTAAACACATCAGCATATACTGCAGAGATCATTCGTGGTGCTATTAATGGCTTACCGAAAGGTGAAGTTGAAGCAGCAAAGGCGTATGGTATGAGCACACCCAAGACATACCGCCGCATCATTTTACCAAGTGCTCTACGTCGTGCATTACCGGCTTACAGTAACGAAGTTATCTTTATGCTTCATGGTTCAGCGGTAGCAGGTATCGTAACCATTATGGATTTAACGGGTGCTGCACGTTTGGTCAACTCTCGCTACTACGCTCCATTCGAGTCTTTCCTAACGGCAGGTCTATTCTACATGGCGCTAACGTTTATTATCATTGCGATTTTCAAATTCGCAGAGAAGCGTTTCCTTGCTTACCTAAGGCCGTTAAGTTAACTCTACGATACAGATTTTCTTAGATAAACGGCGCTCTTGTAGCGCTAATGCCGTTCACTTAAGAGTGAACGGCATTTTTGTTCTTAGCATACCGTTGT
>NZ_JBGOOI010000079.1:0-18940 GCF_041439605.1 Vibrio sp. 1F169
CAGCTCGGAAGGATCCTTCAACCGATCACTTTGGCTTTAACTGATCGGCATTAGCGCCTCAGGGCGCTATTTTTTTGCTTGACGCTCGTAGCTCGCTTGCTTATTGTGTTTAAACATTCATAAAACAATCACTTTTTATGCACTCTCACTCTTTGTTTATTTTTGACTTCTTTTTTCTTCCGTAAATCGGAGGCTAAGTCGTTTTAGAAAAACAAGTCAAAAACGAACAAGAAGCCTCCCACACTAGGGGGGCTTTTTTATAAGGACACATTTATGACTGACCGAACAATTTCACTAGATGATATCCGCCTTCGTCTCAATGATTTAGACGACGAACTCCTAAAATTACTTTCAGAGCGTCGTAAGCTGAGTATCGAAGTCGCTAAAAGCAAGGTAGAAACGTCAAAACCCGTTCGTGATGCAGTACGAGAGCAACAACTACTAGTCAAATTGATCAACAACGGTAAAGATAAATACGAGCTTGATGCGCAGTACATTACTAAGTTGTTTCATACCATCATTGAAGATTCGGTTCTGCTGCAACAGTCATACCTGCAAAACCTTGCGAATCCACAAAGCCGTAAACCACTAGCTCGCGTTGCATTCTTAGGTTCTAAGGGATCGTATTCTCACCTTGCGAGCCGTGAATACTTCAGCCGCAAGAATATGGAATTGATTGAGCTGAACTGTAATCACTTCAAAGAAGTCGCATCGACTGTAGAATCGGGCCATGCCGACTACGGTGTACTGCCGATTGAAAATACCAGTTCAGGGTCAATTAACGAAGTCTACGATCTGCTACAACACACAACGCTTTACATCGTTGGTGAACTTTCTCAACCGATTGAACACTGCTTGGTCGCGAAAAATGATATTCGTTTAGAAGACATTAAAACGCTCTATTCGCATCCACAACCTCATCAACAATGCAGTGAGTTTTTAAGCCGCCTTAAAGATGTCAGCCTTGAATCTTGTGCAAGCACAGCTGATGCTATGAAAAAGGTGAAAGATCTAGGCGGTGATGATGTGGCAGCGATTGGTAATGCATCGAGCGGCAAGCTTTATGGACTTCAACCAATCCAAGGCAACATTGCAAATCAAACTGAGAACCACACTCGTTTCATCGTGGTCGCTCGTAAGCCTGTTGAAGTATCGACTCAGATCCCAGCTAAGACGACGCTTATCATGTCAACTTCTCAAGAAGCCGGTTCTTTGGTTGAAACACTACTGATTCTGCAACGCTTAGGTATTAACATGACCAAGCTGGAATCTCGTCCTATCATGGGTAACCCTTGGGAAGAGATGTTCTATGTGGATTTAGAAGCACACTTAGATTCAGATAATATGCAGCAAGCGATAACGGAACTAACAGCCATAACTCGTCACCTAAAAGTGTTAGGTTGCTACCCAAGTGAGAACATTAAGGCTACTCAGGTTAAGTTGTCTTAACTTTTTATTATCTGTTCCCCCATTTTAACTGCTATAAGCTTTTCACTAATACAAGCATTTGGCCTACTGCAGGCCAAATGCTAAAAGAAAGTAACTAATGGAATAAAACTCGAACTAAGGAATACGCAAAGTCTGTATACTTAAAAATGAATTGGTTGTGTTACTGATTCTCACTCCTATCCACTTCAATCACCCCCACCGTACTTACTTAAACACTCATTACTGATAATTTAATCAGTAAATACAAAAACTTAAAACCCAAACAAAACTCTTCAAACACAATATAATCGATGGCAAGAACTCTCGAAATAACATAAACTTGCGCGCTAAAATTTATAAACCATGTTGTGAATAACCATGAAGCTAAGTACTAAAATATTACTTGTGATTGCCCCCGTAATACTGATCAGTACAGCGGCTTCTAGCTATATCATCTATTCCACGCAAAAAAACAGCTTTATCAAACGTGAAGACAATGCCCTGCAATTAAGCATGGAAAAATTAGCAGGCTATTTTCAACAGTCTCGTTCTTTCCTCAACAATTACTCCTACACCCTCACCAATAGTGACCTGGTTAAGCGTTATTTTATGGTTGATGAAAATGTCGACCACCAACGTGAACTTACTGATAACCTAAACGAAACGATTAAGTTATTGCAAGATGGTAACGACAGTTTTACAAGGGTCGCGTTGCTTGATAGCGATCGAGCTCTTAAATATTACGCTGACAATACCAATGATCCTTTCGCAAAAATGGATCCCAAGATATTAGAGTTCATTGAGCATCAATATCAAAAAACGTTAGCAACTTCGAGTACGGACTACATACAGAATTCCCAAGGTGAAGGGGTATTAGTTCATTATGATGTTATTGATAAAAAAACAGTTTCGACACCAATAAACGATCCACCCAACAATGTGTTTTTTGTGGTTGTATCTGTCTCTCTTGATAAGTTTAATTCACTACGAAAACAGATAGAGTTCGACTATCAAACTAGTTTGTTTTTTACCCCTACGTTAGTGACACAGGGGCGTGAGTTAACACAATCTATAAAGCTAGCAGCTGGCCTCTACGCCACGCTCGATCCTGCACCATTCTTATTAGACAACAAACTCAAATCTATCTGGAATGAACTGAGCCTATCCTTTGCCCTATCTGCATTTGTCAGTGTTACCTTACTGCTGATCCTGCTATCTCGCTGGGTGATAAACCCGATCACCCGTTTAGATAGGCAGCTTCAAGAGGTTGAGAAAAAACAGAGAAAAAACATTGAGCGCCTAGGAACAAATGATGAGTTGGGGCGCTTATCCCAACGCTTTTATGATATGTACCAAGAGTTGGATGACACGTACCAACAGACTAAGTTGTTGGCAGAAAATGATCAGTTGACCCAAATAGCCAATAGGCACCAGTTTCAAACCTTCGTGCAGCAGTCGTTGTCAAAACCTAGTTCGAACACCGAAACCTGGGTTCTCTACTTTGATTTAGATAACTTCAAATTTGTGAACGACAAATACGGGCATCAGATCGGCGACTCGATTCTCGTCAGTTTTGCTCAGCGTATCTCCAATATTTGTAACCACTACAAAACAGAATTAAATGCCCACTGTCTGCCAGCCCGACTTTCTGGGGACGAGTTCGTTGTATACATTAATGCTCCAAATCACCAAGAAAATATCGCACATCGATTTTCGAATGATTTACTCACCCCACTACAAAAGGGGTTTGTCACCGAGTCAGGTAATTTCCCGATTACGGTCAGTATTGGTATTGCGACCCACCCTAATGATGGCGATACAATCGAGAAGCTTCTTTCGAATGCTGATACCGCGATGTATCAAGCCAAACGTGCAGGTAAAAACCAATTCGCAGATTACTCGTTAGACTTAGATAAAACCATTCAACGTCAAGCCAGTATTGAGAGCGCCCTCAGAGAAAATAATTTTGATGAAGAGTTTAAGCTCGTTTACATGCCTTATATGGACTCAACAGGAAGTTATATTATTGGTGTAGAAGTGCTATTACGTTGGCACTCGAAACACCTTGGTTTAGTGCCACCCGATGAATTCATTCCTATCGCCGAACAAACCGGATTATTTGAAATAATTGATCGCTGGGTTATCCAGAATGCATTTGCTTCATTCCATCAACTTCAAGCTCAATTCGATCACTCTATTCAGCTATCGATTAACTTATCTTCAGCCGGGATTAAAACCACTCACCTTGCTGATTTCATCAAAGAGCATGCGAAAATCAATCAGATTCCGCCCAATTTGATCGATTTTGAAATCACAGAAACCTTTTACTCAAACTCTCAGGGGTTCCCATTACTTAACCAGTTATCATACATGGGCTATAGATTAGCAATCGACGACTTTGGTTCTGGTTACACCTCGATCACTCAACTGGTTCAATATCCAACTCAGAAGATTAAATTGGATAAAACCTTTTTGGACACCTTGATTGAGACAGATAACCAGAACATAGTGAAACCCATTATCGGGCTATGCCATGCTCAAGGGAAAAAGGTCACAGCCGAAGGAATTGAAACTCAATGCATGCATCAGTGGTTACAAGATGCGCAGTGCGATATGCTACAAGGCTATTATTTTGGTAAGCCAATGCCATTAGAAGAGCTGACGGAATGGTACCGACAGCATCAACTCAATTTTATCGATAATAAAAAGAATCAACCACATGAAATCTGTAATCATCGCATCGCTGAATCCAGCTAAAATTAGCGCCGTTAAAAGTGCATTCTTATCTGCTTTTCCTGATACTGAATTTGACTTCAAAGGCATCAGCGTCCCTAGTGGCGTTGCCGATCAACCCATGAGCAACGACGAAACCTATCAAGGTGCGGTAAATCGCGTTCACAACGCAACTCAAGCTCAACCTGATGCGGATTTTCATGTTGGATTAGAGTCTGGAATAGAAGGAAAGGTTACATTTGCTTGGATGGTCGTTGAAGCAAACGGTCAGCGCGGAGAATCTCGATCTGCAAGCTTAATGCTGCCACCAGTTGTGCTTGATAAACTCCAGCATGCGAATGAGCTAGGGGATGTGATGGATGAAGTGTTTGGCACCGATAATATCAAACAAAAAGGCGGTGCAATTGGCCTACTAACGCATAACCAACTAACACGCAGCTCTGTCTATCATCAGGCTTTAATTTTAGCGCTGATCCCATTTGTGAATCCAGAGCACTTTCCTATCTAGATCTTCGCTAAACTTCGAAAGCCTCAGAGAACAATCACCAGAAATAAAAAACGCTAACATTCAGTTAGCGTTTTTATCGAATTCATAGCCACACTACTCAGTGGTTGCTTAACTCAGTTATTGTTTGAGCAAAAGGTCGGCGATCACCGCTTTCTCTTGTTCAGATTTGGCCTTTAGCTCATTCGAGCCTCTGGTTATCGTCGCGACACCTACTCCCAGCATTTGGCTAACCTGTCGTTGAGACATCTCACCTTTCATCAGCTCACAAAAGATGTTAATTCGAGCAACCAAAGCATCTCGCTCGTCTGGTGTCATCATCATGGTCAACAATAGTTCATGCTGATCTTTTTCGACAGCTGTCTTTACCAAGTCCATCAGTTGTTGCCAATTCTCATATTCAGGTTGTGATGCCATATCTCTACACTTACTTTTAAATTCTGACTTTAAAGAGTCGCTTAACGATTGAAAGCGTCGAACACTTTATACCGAAACACTTGATGCGATCCAATGTAAAAAGGCAGTAAGTGGAAATGGTTCGCACTCACTGCCTTTAATATTACTCAGCTTGGAGAAAAATACAGAAAGCTTAGTATTTTGTTTTTGCCTCGTGAGGTGCTAAAAACGTCCCTTTCTCACCCAGGATATCTCGATAGTAAGCCTCAAACATCAAGATATTCTGAACGTAACCACGAGTCTCTTTGAATGGGATCATCTCGATAAAAGCAAATGCATCGAGCTTTTCATCGCTGCGTGATCGCCACTGTTTCACACGACTAGGCCCAGCATTATACGCGGCAAATGCGAAGATGCGGTTATCATCATATTGAGCGAGTAGGCCATCTAAATAATGACTGCCTATTTCAATATTCTTACCTACATCATAAAGATCATCGCTGCCCTGGTACTTAATCTTATGTTTGTTAGCCGTGTATTGCGCCGTCTTTGGCATAATTTGCATAATGCCACGCGCGCCAACTGGAGAGCGAGCCTCTGAATCCATCGCACTCTCTTGTCTTGCTAAAGACATCAAAGTAATTGGATCGAGATCGTGCTTCTCGGCATAGAAATTAAACCACCACTTATGAGCGACAGGGAAACGTAACGCAATGTTATCCCACATCTTCGCAGAAATACTCGCCGTTACCGTAAAGTGATTCCATCGCTGTGTCGCAGCATGAGCAGCAAGCATCGCTTTTTGCTCTTTATCTGCATGACTTAATAACCAGCGCCACTCACTCTTTGCAGCCGCTATTTTATCTCGCTCAATCAGCTCACCGATACGAACCAAAGAAGTGTCGAATGGTTTCACCATTTCTGCACTGTATTTAAGGGTCGAAGTTGGATAGCTAACTGGCTTATTTAATTGCTTAGCGGCGGCCACACTGTAGAAATTACGCTGACCCAAAATGTCTGACAGTCGCTTATTACCTTCAGCAGTATCGCCTAGTGCAATCTCAGCTCTACCCTGCCAATACTGCCAGCGAAGCGAAGCTTGATGTTTACCATCTAAGCGCGCAATCCACTCTTTCAACCCCGTCCAATCGGCATGTTGAATAGCCAAGCGAGCTCGTCTTTCCAGCAAAACTTGCTTTGATGAACTCGCGAGCATTTTGTCTCGCCACGCCATCAACTCTTCAGAGTCGGTATTGATCAAGCGGAACGCTAGGTAATCCGCGAGCTCTTGGGATTTTTCTTTCGAAAATTTTTGAGCTTTCACAACATCATCAAAAACCTCTTGAGCGCTGCTTGCGGATTTCCTTACTAGCTTCTCGAAACCAAATTCAGTTTGAGCTTGGTAGAATTCATTCGCTGGGTGCTTCTTAGCAAACGCGAGTACATTTTCAGGCTTGTTGTACAACGCCTTCATCTGCTTCGCTTGAGTAATTGACTCATCATGATCTAATTGCTTAACCAAGTAGCTCATTAACTTACCGTTTCGACTCTCGAACGCTAAAAGCATTCTGTCCAGAATCAGCTGATCCGTTCTTAGGCCCGTTTCATCCCAGCTTTCGAAAAGTGAATCACAGTTATCATCAACACCACTGCCACTTAACCAAAGTTGTTTCGCACCTTTAAAGGCGAGATCTTTTTTTCCTTGCTCATAATTCGCACGGTAGTAGATACATTGATATTTTTCACCAACAGGCTCTTTGGTTTGAAACTCAAGGATCGTCTTCCACTGTTTTTGAGCCGCCAATAAATCTAAATAAGGCGCACGCATACGATTCGAAAATGGTAGGGCTTTATTCTCTTCAATAAAGGCATCCACTTCAGTAGGTGTGCGATCACCTAAGCCCAATAAAAAGGCGCGATAGTCAGTGTAAGGTGTTAACGGGTATGTTTGAATTTTATTACGAAGTGCTGAATAAGCTTTTAGATCACGGTTGTCTAAAACCTCTTGCGCTCTGTCATAAACATCACGCTGCATTTCAAGCTCGGAAGCATTGCTGGCCATAGCCATTGGAGCCTGTGAAAATGAAAACAAAATTGCCGATGCAGCGACAGCAATTTTCGTATTACCAATGCGGAAAAACATTCGCTCTTTCCTTAGTGCGTGTATGAATACGTGAAGTCTATTTACGCCCGACATCACATCAAATGTAAAGAGTTTGAGTGTAAATATTGTTAATATTTAACACGTCGCCTCGAAAGCTTATTAAATATAGTTTTAATGACCAATGTGACAATAATAGGTGAGGATTAGTTCAAGAATGGCTTTTCTGTCCTAGGAGTAACATCTTTGAGGATATTGGTATAAAATAGCAAACAATTTTGAACAATAATTAGGATCGATCGGCAATGGCTGAATACGTATATACCATGTCTCGGGTGAGCAAAACTGTTCCACCTAAGCGTCAAATTCTTAAAGACATTTCTCTTAGCTTTTTTCCTGGCGCTAAAATCGGTGTTTTGGGTCTAAATGGTTCAGGTAAATCTACCCTACTACGTATCATGGCTGGTATTGATACTGATATTGATGGTGAAGCACGTGCACAACAAGGTCTAAAAGTAGGTTACCTACCTCAAGAACCTGTCCTAGACGAATCAAAAACCGTTCGTGAAATCGTAGAAGAAGCGGTTTCAGATGTTGCTGACGCACTTAAGCGCATCGACGCAGTATATGCTGCTTACGCAGAACCTGATGCAGATTTCGATGCATTAGCGAAAGAGCAAGGTGAACTTGAAGCACTGATCCAAGCAAAAGACGGTCATAACCTAGAAACAGCTCTAGAGCGAGCTGCAGATGCACTTCGTCTTCCTGAGTGGGATGCGAAAATCGAATTCCTATCAGGTGGTGAACGTCGTCGTGTTGCTATCTGTCGTCTACTTCTTGAGAAGCCAGACATGCTGCTTCTTGATGAACCAACCAACCACTTGGATGCAGAATCAGTTGCTTGGCTTGAGCATTTCCTTGTTGATTACAGCGGTACTGTTGTGGCGATTACCCACGACCGTTACTTCCTAGACAACGCTGCAGGTTGGATTCTAGAACTTGACCGTGGTGAAGGTATCCCATGGGAAGGTAACTACACATCTTGGCTAGAACAGAAAGATGAGCGTTTGAAGCAAGAAAAAGCAGGCGAAAGCGCACGTCAAAAAACGATTGAGAAAGAACTTGAATGGGTTCGTCAAAACCCTAAAGGTCGTCAAGCTAAGTCTAAAGCTCGTATGGCTCGTTTTGAAGAAATGACGACTGGCCAATACCAGAAGCGTAACGAAACCAACGAATTGTTCATCCCACCAGGTGAGCGTTTAGGTGACAAGGTACTTGAAGTTAAGAACCTAACGAAGTCATTTGGTGATCGCGTTCTTATCGATGACCTATCATTCAGCATGCCTAAAGGCGCTATCGTTGGTATCGTTGGTGCCAATGGTGCGGGTAAATCAACACTATTCAAGATGCTAAGTGGCGCAGAACAGCCAGATTCAGGCACAGTTGAACTTGGCGAAACGGTTAAGCTTGCTTCTGTTGATCAGTTCCGTGACAGCATGGACGACACAAAAACAGTATTCCAAGAGATCTCTGAAGGCGCTGATATCATTAAGATCAACAACTTCGAAATCCCTGCTCGTGCATACTGCTCTCGTTTCAACTTCAAAGGCAACGACCAACAGAAGATCATCGGTCAGCTTTCAGGTGGTGAACGCAACCGTGTTCACCTAGCGAAACTGCTAAAAGCGGGCGGTAACGTGCTGCTACTCGATGAACCAACCAATGACCTTGATGTTGAGACACTACGAGCTCTTGAAGAAGCACTACTTGAGTTCCCTGGCTGTGCAATGGTTATCTCGCATGACCGTTGGTTCCTTGACCGTATTGCGACCCATATCTTAGACTACCGCGATGAAGGCCAAGTTAACTTCTACGAAGGTAACTATACTGAATATACAGAGTGGCTGAAAAAGACTCTAGGTGCACAAGCGGCAGAGCCTCACCGCATCAAATACAAACGTATTGCAAAGTAAATAAGCTTGTATTTTGAACAAAGGCCGCGATAATAGCGGCCTTTGATATATCTGGCTTACTATTTACCTATTGATATAGAGAGATTACCTATGCTTGAAAGACGTAAATTTTCACGAGTTATTTATCAAGTTCCGACTGAGATTTCACAAGGACAAGTAAATGTATCAGGCTCAGTGCAAGACCTATCTCTTCATGGTTTACTCATTCAATGTGATAAATGGCAGCAACTCAGAACTGACACTCCTGTTCAAGTCAGCTTTAAGCTCGAAAACAGTGATATCAATATTCAGTTAGAAGCAACGATAGTCTCGACCATCAATACCTCAATGCGTTTACGTATAGAGCATTTAGATATTGATAGTATCAGCTACCTTAAGCGCCTTGTGGAACTTAACGTTGGCGACGATGAACTGCTTTATAGAGAGATTGAACACCTTACCGATTTAGGTAATGAGTGACGTCTCCATTCCCCTTTTTCTATTAGAAGCATTTAGTTAATACAGAACCATGTCTAAAAAAGTTTCCATTACAATCCCCTTAACCCAAGGGGATCAGACGTTTTATTTCGGTCGAAAAGCCGTACTACTATGTACTACCGCAATTTTTTCAGTGCCTCTATTGATTGGCGGAGCTGCATACATGCACTTTGAGGGCAAGCAAGAACTCGCCCTACAAGCCGATGATGCACAACAATTGATTGAAACACTGATTGTTGAAAAAGAACAAACCGACTTTCTTTACGCTGAGCAGGTAGAAACCAATCACTCACTGTCTCAAGCATTAACCGAGAAAGAAGGCACTATTCAGTTACTTGGCAAGCGTGTATTTGATGTGGAATCAGTGCTTGGCCTGACCGATGAAGAGCCGCTTACTGATGACGTCTCTTTAGAAGACCGAATTGATGCAGCTGCAGTAGATTCAGCAGTCAGAGCCACAATGTTTCGTTTGATTCCAAATGACAGCCCTATGGCTTATCAACGCATATCATCCTCTTATGGTCGTCGCTCTAACCCTATAACAGGTAAACGCCACGTTCATACTGGTATCGACCTAACATGTAAGCGTGGTGAAGATATTGTCGCGCCAGCAGATGGCGTAATTGAAACCGTGCGCCCAAGTAAGAAAGGCTTCGGTAACTTTATAACTATGCGTCACTCATTCGGCTTCATGAGCTCTTATGCGCACCTACAGAAGTTCAAAGTACGTAGCGGTCAATTTGTGAGTAAAGGCGATGTGATTGCGAGCTGTGGTAACTCAGGTAACTCAACCGGGCCACACTTGCACTATGAGGTACGCTTCCTTGGTCGTTCATTGAACCCTCAATACTTGATGGATTGGACACCTGAGAACTTCAACTACGTGTTCGAGAAAGAGAAAAAGGTTAAGTGGGGTCCATTGGTTCAACTGATTGATAATGTGGTTCGCTTGCAGATCAACCTGACTAACGTGCCTTACATTAGCTCGACCATAGACACCGTATCGAGTGAAGAGAGTAAGAAACCTATCACGACTAACTAGTTATTGGTTATTGGTTATTGGTTATTGAGGGATATTGATTTGGCCTATGATGATCTCATTGCTTTTAGCCTACAGTAGACCAAATGCTTTCATAGCGTTCAGCACAAACAAAAAGAGCGACCAAATGGTCGCTCTTTTTTATGACTTCAAATCGTATTAACCACGATGAATCGAGTCATGTGCTTGTTTTAGAAGACTTTGGCTCTCTTGCAAGAACTGCTGCGAGTAGTCGCCAAACCAATCACTGACTTGATTAAAGCTATCAACGAATTTAGCTTTATCTTTCCCATCCAAGATTTCCAATGCTTCACCGAAACGACTATGGAAACGTCGAATCATCTCAATGTTCTCATCTGAAGAAAGAATGATATCACCGTACAAGTTCGGGTCTTGAGCAAACAGACGACCAACCATCGCAATCTCAAGTCGGTAGATTGGCGAGCTTAACTTCAAAAGTTGATCAATGTTCGGGTTCTCTTTACTTAGGTGCAAGCCGTAAGCAAAAGAAGTGAAGTGACGAAGAGCTTGAATCAGAGTCATGCCGTGATCGTGTTCCGCAGCATCCATCTGGCAAAGGCTCGCGCCCCAAATACCAAATTGATTCAGCAACCATTGGTAGCTTTCAGAGCCACGCCCATCACTGTAAACAATCACTTGTTTCGCAAGGCTTGGAACATCAGGACCAAACATTGGGTGTAATCCAACCACAGGGCCTTGGTGCATGTCTAACATAGCTTGTAGAGGCTTTGATTTTATCGACGTCAAATCACACAGAATACAATCGCTTGGTAGGTTACCCAACTTCGCAATCACACCTTCTGTCAGGTGAATTGGAACCGTTACAACCACAAGGCCAGCATTATCTAAGATCTCATCGGCTTTGTCCCAATCTTGGCTGCCAAGGATTTTCACTTCGTAACCAGAAAGCTTGAACATACGTCCAAACAGACCACCAAGCTGACCATTACCACCAACGATAACCACTGAACGTAACTCTGGGTTAAGGCACTTAAAACCAGAATCTTTTTCACTGGCATAAGACTCACGCATAGTACGACGTAAAATATCTTCGATTAACTGCGGTGGTACTCCTATTTTCTCGGCTTCTTGACGACGAGATGCCAACATCGCGGCTTCACGTTCCGGTACATAAATAGGTAAACCATGTTCACTTTTTACTTCACCGACTCTCTCCACTAGAGCCAGTCGTTGAGCCAGTAAATCCAACATTTGTTTATCGACAGCATCGATTTGGTCGCGTAATTCGTTCAGTTCAACGGCCATTTTATTCCTTACTCATCTATAAGCCCGTGCCAGTCTAAAAGCCCGCACTGATGCAGGTTCGTTAGCAACAGATCTTAAAATGCCCCATTAGATGAGGCACTTAAATTTAAACTCTGACTAACCTTTCAGGCGGTTCTCTAAAAACGGGACTAACTCCGTATGTGCATGTTTCAATAGTGCCTCAGTTGACTCCCAATTGATACACGCGTCGGTAATAGAAACGCCGTATTTCATCTCATTTAGAGGAATATCTGACGGCTGATTACCTTCGTTAATGTGGCTCTCAATCATCAGGCCAATAATCGATTTATTGCCTTCACGCACTTGGTGGATAACGTCTTCAGCCACCAGCGGTTGGCGGCGGAAATCTTTACGAGAGTTCGCATGGCTGCAATCAACCATCAATGCCGCTTCTAAACCAGATTTACCCAGCTCTTGTTCACATTCATGTACTGATACTGAATCGTAATTCGTTTGCTTACCGCCACGTAAAATAACGTGACCGTTTGGGTTACCTTGCGTCGTTAGCAGTGCAACCTCACCTTCACGGCTGATACCCATGAAACGGTGACTAGAAGAAGCAGCCTGCATCGCATTAATTGCAGTACCTAAGTTACCGTCAGTACCATTCTTAAAGCCGATTGGCATTGAAAGACCACTCGCCATTTCACGGTGAGTTTGTGATTCAGTCGTACGAGCGCCGATTGCAGCCCAGCTGAATGTATCTGCTAGGTATTGCGGACTAATTGGATCTAGCGCTTCCGTCGCTAGTGGGATTTCCATCTCCGCAAGTTCAACAAGTAACTCACGACCAACATGCAGACCATGCTCAATATCGAACGTACCATCTAGATGTGGGTCATTGATCAAGCCTTTCCAACCAACAGTCGTACGAGGCTTCTCAAAGTAAACACGCATTACAATATACAGTTGGTCGCTAAGCTGCTCAGATAAAGCTTTTAAGCGTTTCGCGTATTCTTTCGCAGCTTCAATATCATGGATAGAACATGGGCCACATACTACAAGCATGCGATGATCTTTCTTATGAATAATGTTTGCTATAGTTTGACGAGACTCTTGAATGAAACGACGAGCATTATCACTCAAAGGCAGTTTTGCTTTTAACTCCTCAGGAGTAATCAGTACCTGTTCGTCGATGATATTGACATTGCTTAATTCACTTTTCTGCATAACTCAACCTGTATATTTATTTTTACACCCACGATTTCCATTTGGGCTGACAATCTTTAAAAACACAATAACAGCTACAAAAACGATTGCAAGTGTAAACAATAAAAAACATTTACTGTAAATTAAAACTTACACATCTTCTTTAATTCACTCTGATACACAAACCAGCTTAAACTGCACCTCACACATACAAAAAAGGCGATATTTCTCATATCGCCTTCTTCAAACTTATAGAGTGTTTATTTATCACCCAGCGTTTAACATTCGCTTAATTTGCTCTGAAGCCTTTTTCCATCGACTATCCGAGTGAAGCGTCGATAAATCAAAGCTGTGCTTTTTAAGCAATGAGTTGGCTAAAGGCACCACTTGAATCGCTAAGTGATCAAGAGCCTCAATTTGTGCATCTCGCTTATTACACATCAACACCATGTCACACCCCGCATTCAGAGCAGCCTTCGCTCTATCGGCTGGCCCACCCATAATCGCAGCACCTTCCATAGTTAGGTCATCAGAGAACACCAAGCCTTTAAATCCAAGCTGTTGCTTCAATACTTTCTGCAACCAATACTCAGAGCCACTCGCTGGCTGATCATCATAGTGCGAAAAAACCACGTGCGCAGGCATCATCGCATCTAATATTCCAGCTTCAATTTGAGCCTTGAAAATGGCCATGTCAGTTTCAAAGATGTCGTCTCTAGGATCGTAAGGCGTTTCAAGGTGCGAATCAGCAATCACGCCACCGTGTCCTGGAAAGTGCTTTCCTGTTGTCGCCATTCCAACCGATTTCATGCCTTTAATAAAAGCACTGCTGTGGCGAACGATGGTATCAATATCTTCACCAAACGCTCGGCTACCAATCGCTTTACAGTCATGGCCTTTGTCTAAAACAGGCGCAAAGCTCAGATCGATATCATGGGCAATCAATTCCGCCGCCATCAACCAACCGGCTTGTTCTGCTAACTGCTCACCATTATTCTTAGTCGCGAATTCTTGAGCAGCAGGGATAATTGAAAAGCCATCGCGAAAGCGCTGAACTCGGCCACCTTCTTGGTCAACGCCAATCAAAATAGGACGTTTCGCTACCTTGCGGATCTCTTTATTTAACGCCGAAAGCTGTTTGCTATCGTGGTAGTTTCGAGCGAATAAAATGAGACCACCAACGGTTGGGTGCTCTAAAATTTCTCTGTCTTCAGCTGTCAGTTCGTAGCCCGCGACATCTACCCACAACGGTCCCATATTTATCCCTTATTAAACCTAATTTCATAAACTTCCCGAGATTATTCTCTTTAAATTTGCTTTACAATGTTTTTAAACCAATCTTTGGAAGACTTTAAGAATGCAGTGCAAGAGCTTAGGAATGGATCGTAAAGAACTGTATATCGGTGTGATGTCGGGAACGAGTATGGACGGTGTTGATACCGCCTTAGTGTCGATTGAAGATTCGCGCATCACATTGCTCGCTCATGATGAGTTCCCAATGCCTGATGATCTCAAAGCGCGTCTGCTTGAAGTTTGTATTGGTCAGAAAACGGATTTGATTGCGATTGGCGAACTAGACCACCAGCTTGGTCATCTATTTGCTGATGCGGTTTTGCAACTTCTCGACAAGTCAGATACGCCTGCATCTTCTGTGACTGCGATTGGGAACCATGGCCAAACAGTATTCCACCAGCCAACCGGTAATTCGCCATTTACCATGCAGTTAGGTGACGCCAATATCATTGCCGCTAAAACACAGATTCAAACGGTTGCCGACTTCAGACGCAAAGACATGGCGCTTGGCGGACAAGGTGCGCCATTAGTACCAGCGTTTCACCATACGATTTTTCACCCGCGAGACAGCTCGGTTGTGGTGTTGAACATTGGTGGAATCTCGAATATTTCAGTGCTGCGCCCGAATCAGCCTACTCTTGGTTATGATACAGGCCCCGGCAATATGTTGATGGACGCTTGGGTTGATACGCACACGGGTGAGAAGTTTGACCGTGATGCGCAATTCGCACTTAAAGGTCAACTCAATCAAGCCTTGCTCGAACAGTTATTAAATGAATCTTATCTATCTCAAATTCCGCCGAAAAGCACTGGCAGGGAGCTATTTAATCTACCGTGGTTAGAGCAACAATTAACAGAATTTAAAGACCTTGCAGCAGAAGATGTTCAGCACACACTTTGTGAATACACTGCATTGACGATAGCGAATGAAGTGGAGACTTATCGCTTGGGTAACCAACCTGCGCTCTATGTGTGTGGCGGGGGTACGAGAAATCCACTGTTGATGAAGAGACTGTCTGAACTGCTTCCTGGCTGGGAGGTTGAGTCAACCACCAGTAAAGGCGTTGATGCCGATTATATGGAAGCTATGGCCTTTGCGTGGCTTGCTCAACGTCATGTTCATCAACTGCCAAGCAATTTACCAGAAGTGACTGGCGCGAGCAGAGCGGCCTCTCTAGGCGTTCTCTATCGTGCTGACTAAACAACTTTAGAACCATCATTTTAGAATCACCATTTAAGGATCATTATGAGTAACGACGCTCTCATATCAGCGCTCTCGCACCTCGTTTCGGAGGGGAGAAACCCTGACACTATGGATATTGATCTACTCACCTCTCTCGAAGTGGTTGAAAAGATTAACCAACAAGACAAACAGGTACCACTGGCGATCGAAGCCGAATTACCACAGATCGCGAAAGCGGTTGACAAGATCGCTCACGCCTTTCAAAACGGTGGCCGACTGATCTATATGGGTGCAGGCACCAGTGGTCGATTAGGTGTATTAGATGCCTCAGAGTGCCCTCCGACTTTCGGTGTTTCAGACAAAATGGTTATCGGCTTAATCGCTGGCGGACCAGAAGCGATTTTAAAAGCCAAAGAGGGAGCGGAAGATTCGCTGACTCTCGGTATTGAAGACCTGAAAGCCATTCAATTTACAGAAAACGATGTCGTGGTAGGTATTGCAGCCAGTGGCCGTACACCTTACGTGATTGGTGCGCTCAACTATGCGAATCAGATTGGTGCGGTGACGGTTGCGCTGTCTTGTAACCCAGGCTCTCCAATTGCTGAGATTGCTCAAATCGCAATTAGCCCAGTGGTTGGCCCAGAAGCATTGACTGGTTCAACACGACTCAAATCAGGGACAGCACAAAAGCTGGTGCTTAATATGCTCACCACTGCCAGCATGATTCGTATTGGTAAGAGCTATCAGAACCTGATGGTCGACGTAAAAGCGACCAACGAAAAACTGGTTGCCCGCGCTGCTCGTATCGTTATCCAAGCAACGGAGTGCGAGAAAGCACTGGCGGTATCAACACTAAAAACGACTGATTACGATGTGAAATTGTCTATTTTGATGATTCTAACAGGGCTAGATTTAGAACTGGCCAAGGCTCAACTTGATCAACAAAATGGCTTCTTGAGAAAAGCAGTCGAGAATAATCAGTAATCTAGATTCTGTTGTGAGCGTTACTCTCGCTACAAAAAAAAGACCAGTACACATACGGCACTGGTCTTTTTAATTTCTAATCGCTAGCTTGAGCTTAGTAGTCGTTAGAAAACTCATCCCAGCCGCGCTGCCATTCCATACGGAAACGTTGAGCGTCTTCCGTACCTGAACAAACGCCTTCATAAACCTGGCCAGATAAACCAATTTGATAAGCATGGTTTGGGTTGCAGTATTCAGTCACACCTAGGTGGTAACCTTCTGTGTAACTCGCTTGATCGACTGCGCCAAGCTCAGTCATCTCTGAATACGAACGCTGAGTGTGCCCTTTAATACCATCACGATAGCCAATCTCTTGCCAATTGCCTTTGGCCGCTAAATCTTGAACATTGGCGCTGCATCCTGCAAGGCTAAATGCCACGGCGAATAGTGCTATTATTTTTTTCATTTCAATCCTTTATATTGTAACTTCACCACTTCCTGACGAAGCGCTGCCTTTGTGGCGATTCTCCGCTGAACACGTACTGATGTCCACTCATTGTCTGTTATTGTCCTCTTAAGCAAGAGAACAAACCGCTCAATCAGTTATAACACCACTTAATTAGCTATTCGACCACTCACTCTCATAGCGGAAGTTTCTTCTCATACACTCCTTTAATATACACCCTGACTTAATTAATACATTCAGGGATAACAAATTATGATGTGGTTTCTTACCTGTGTAGCAGCACTCATTGGTGGCTACTTTATTTACGGTGCCTTTATCGAGAAGATTTTCGGTATCAATGAAAAGCGTCAAACACCCGCTCACACCAAGCAAGACGGCGTGGACTTCGTTCCAATGTCGACGCCAAAGGTTTACCTAGTTCAACTGCTTAACATTGCAGGTGTAGGTCCAATCTTCGGCCCTATCATGGGTGCCCTTTACGGCCCAGCAGCAATGCTTTGGATCGTGCTAGGTTGTATCTTCGCAGGTGCCGTACACGACTACTTCTCAGGTATGTTATCTATCCGCAATGGTGGTGCTTCGGTTCCAACTATCACTGGACGTTACCTAGGCAATGGCGCAAAACACTTTATGAACATCTTTGCCATTGTTCTACTGCTTCTTGTTGGTGTGGTATTCGTTTCTGCTCCAGCAGGTATGATCACTAACCTAGTGAACGACCAAACTGATTTCGTAATGTCTACGAGCACCATGGTTGTCATCATCTTTGCTTACTACATCATCGCAACGATTGTCCCTGTCGATAAAATCATTGGTCGCTTCTACCCACTGTTCGGTGCACTGCTTATCTTTATGTCTGTTGGCCTAATCACTGCGATTGGTCTATCTGACGAGCACCAAATCATGGGTGGCTTCGAGATGAAAGACATGTTCACCAACATGAACCCTAACGATCTACCGCTTTGGCCTGCTCTATTTATCACCATCGCTTGTGGTGCTATCTCTGGCTTCCACGCAACTCAGTCTCCACTAATGGCGCGTTGCATGGAAAACGAGAAAAACGGCCGCTTCGTATTCTACGGTGCAATGATTGGTGAAGGCATCATCGCTCTAATCTGGTGTGCGCTTGCTCTGTCATTCTTCGGTTCAGTTGAATCTCTATCTGACGCGATTGCAAACGGCGGCCCTGGTAACGTGGTATACAGCGCTTCATTTGGCCTACTGGGTGTATTTGGCGGTATCCTTGCTTTCCTTGGCGTGGTTATCCTGCCTATCACTTCTGGTGATACAGCGTTCCGTTCAAGTCGTCTTATCCTTGCTGAATACTTCAACATGGAACAGAAGACACTGCGTAACCGCCTACTGATGGCTCTACCACTGTTCGTTATCGGTGGTATCCTGACTCAAGTAGACTTCGGCATCATCTGGCGCTACTTCGGTTTTGCTAACCAATCAACAGCAGTCATGATGCTATGGACAGCTTCGGCTTACCTACTTCGTCACAATAAACTGCACTGGGTAACAACGGTTCCAGCTATGTTCATGACATCTGTGTGTATCACATTCATCCTGAACAACAGCCAACTGGGCTTTGGTCTACCAATGCAGCTTTCAACCATCATCGGCGTGGTGAGTGCATTCGGAATTGCGGCTTACGTTATCAAAATTTCAAAAGGCAAAGGCGATATCGACCTTGCTGATGAAGAAGAAAAAGAAGCAAAAGGCGTCACCAAAACCGCCTAGTTCTTTCAGACTCTTGAGAACAAGAGACACGTCTTCATAGAGAGACAAAAGAACAAGCCAAACACACTTCGCTTGCTCCCGTAATCACCCAGTGATTCGTGGAAATTAAGACTAAAGCCCGTCCTCTGTGATTAATGCCGTTCGGATAAGCATTATTGCTTGAACCTGAACGGATATTTGGCT
>NZ_JBGOOI010000080.1:0-18888 GCF_041439605.1 Vibrio sp. 1F169
AAATACGCGAAACGGGGTTGTTCTATCTTTAAATTTAATTACGCAACAAAGCCGAGTTCAGATTAAATTTCGCGTTGAGAGTAATACTTAATATATTTATCTAGAGACTCAATAGATGGTGATTTATTGTTTTGATATTAATGCGTAGGCTAGTGATGTTGAACACCAAAGTCATAGGTTGGCGATAGTGCTGTTTAGCAGGTACTACGAGCTTTCTAATTTTTGTTTTCAATGTTAGGAATTTGGATTAGATTACGCTGATGTGCACCCTAATTATAAGAAGAGTATAACCTGTGAAAATTCATAGAATTAATCCGACCAAGCGTTGGTCTGATGTGACTGTGTTTAACGGTATTGCAAGCTTTGTTGAAGTACCAGAGACGGATACAACGGCAGGAATTAAGAATCAGGTTCAGCAAATCTTCGAACAAGCTGAAGAAATGATGAGTTTGGTAGACAGCGATAAATCTCGTGTATTGTCAGTGACTATTTACCTAACGGATTTCGCTAACTTTGATGCACTCAATGAAGTGTGGGAAGAGTGGTTCCCTGAAGGCTGCGCGCCAAGCCGTGCGTGCGTGAAAGCAGAACTCGCTAACCCTGAACTATTGGTTGAGATGTCATTCATGGTTGCTGCTGGTGAAAAGTTTCAATAAGCCGAAATCTCGGTAGATACAAGCGCTAGTAGACATAACTATTAATAAAGTCGACAGCGAACAGATAAAAAAAGCCACTCAGGTGAATCACTTGAGTGGCTTTTTAGTGTTCTACGCTATCCGAAACTAAATCGGATTAGGTATTAAGCGAGACCTTGATCTCTTGCCATCTGCTTCGCGATCTTCGGTGCATGCCATAGACATGGCAGCAAGATAAACGAAACAGGAACGGCAGTGATCACAATGAACGACTGCAGAGCTGAGATGCCGCCAGAGCCCATTGAGATAAGCGCGATAGCCACTGCCCCCATAATGACGCCCCAGAATGTTCTAACTGCTGAGTTAGGTTCTGTTGTGCCAGTCATTACTACACTGATGGTGTAGGTCATTGAGTCACCTGTGGTCACGATGAACGTGGTCGTCAGGATAAGGAACAGGATTGCAATCAGAGTTGGGAACGGTAGTTGCGAAGTAATAGCTAGTAGTACAGCTGGAAGGTTGAAACCTTCGAATGCGCTAGATATTACGCCTGGGTTCTCTAATTCAAACGCTAAGCCACTACCACCAACAATGCTGAACCAAAAACAAGTCACAAGCGGTGCAACGATGCTGATAGAAACGATCATTTGGCGAATAGTTCGGCCACGTGAGATACGAGCAATGAAGATCGCCATCATTGGGCCATAACCTAAGAACCAACCCCAGAAGAATACAGTCCAGCCACCTAGCCACGCAGTATCTTGGCGGTATAGCGCCATTGGGATAAAGTTGTCGACCATTTCACCGATGCCTTGTAGGTAACCATCAATGATAAAGCTGGTTGGGCCAACAAGGAGAATGTAAACGATTAGGCACACCGATAAGATGATGTTGTAACGGCTTACCAGTTGGATGCCTTTACTTAGACCACTTAATGCCGACAGCGTATACATTGCAATAGCGAATAGAATAACGACACTTTGGGTAGCAAAGCTGTCAGAAATTCCAAACAGCTCGCTCAACGCATAGCTGATCTGTAGGCCAAGGAAGCCGATAGGGCCGATTGTACCTGCGGCTACTGCCACAATGCTGCACGCATCAACGACGTTACCAATCCAACTGTTGATTGCCTTGTCGCCCAGTACTGGGTAAAGCAGGGTGCGTGGCTTAAGAGGAAGGCCTTTTTCGTAGTGCAAGTACATAAGCACAATCGAAGAGAGACCACCTAAGATAGCCCATGCAAGGAAACCCCAGTGCATGAAAGATTGTGATAGTGCATTGAATGCCATCGCTTGAGGGTCTGCATTGCCATACAGCGGTGGAGCTGAAACAAAGTGAGCAATTGGCTCTGCAGCTGCCCAGAACACGCCACCACCCGCAAGGAGTGTACATAGGACGATAGACATCCATTTAAACGTGGTCATTTCTGGTAGGGCAAGCTTCCCTAAACGAACATGGCCTGTGCGACTTAGTGCAAGCACTAAACCGATAATGAAATTGAGTAGTAGTAGGACTTGCCAGAAAGCACCGAACCATTTAGTTGAGTAACTAAAGCCGATGTTGACAAGTTCGGACAATACGGAGGTGTTGGTGAAAGCAAGGATGACAAAGAGGGTCAGGAAACTGCCACTCAGCCAAAAGACTGGGTTTCCGAGTTCCAGTTTTTCACCCAAAGATTGAGCTCTATTGAAATCGATAGAAGTAGATTCTGCGTTGATGTTTTCGTTGGCGACTTGCGTCAAGTTGGACATTATTTCTTCGCTATATTTGGCTCTTTCAAGCCTATGTATTTCTCCCACATTCGGATAAAAATGTGAGGCTCGTCAAAAAAGCCGCTGATACTAACATATTTGTTATCCAAAAGTGGGCGATTTCATAAAATAATCTCAAATCGCCCCTAATTCCCTACTTTTTGGTTAGTTTTGATACGAATTCTCATCGAATCTAAATCATATTTCTAAATTTTGAGACACTATTTTTTTAGCTTTGCGAAATAAATTAATATTAGTTGTTGGTGCAAAATAAGTGTCGAGTCATTGCATGCTATAAACAAATTAATGCGAGTCATTTTATAAATAAGGAATATTTTAGGTGTTTAATTGGCACTGTTACCTACAGTTGTTTTGCGAAGGAATTTAAGTGGCAAAAAAAGTGTCATTTACTTTAAATATCTTAAAACAACAACTTAAGGGACTGCAAACATGCACCTAAATCAAGGACGAGTGGCCAAAAAGGTTTTTACACTCAGTACTCTCACTGCGTCATGCTTAATGGCTTTCAATAGCTATGCGGCTGTGGATTGCTCAACGTTAGAAGCGTGGGATCCTGCCACGGTTTACACCGGCGGCGATCAAGTTTCACATGACGGTAGTGCTTACAAAGCCAATTATTGGAATCAAAATAACAACCCAAACCAATTCGAAGGTGACCATGCACAATGGAAGAAGGTTGATGTGTGTAGCGGTGGTGGTACGCCCAATGAAGTGCCAACGGCTTCGTTAACGACTCCATCAGCCTCTGACATAATCACTGAAGGCGAT
This sequence comes from Vibrio sp. 1F169, assembly GCF_041439605.1. Classification (NCBI taxonomy): domain Bacteria; kingdom Pseudomonadati; phylum Pseudomonadota; class Gammaproteobacteria; order Vibrionales; family Vibrionaceae; genus Vibrio; species Vibrio sp. 1F169. Next base: position 3,176 of record NZ_JBGOOI010000080.1, read on the forward strand.
AACGTGGTGTTGAGTGCAACGGCGCTAGATTCTGACGGCAGTGTTACCTCGGTTGAATTCTTCATTGATGGAACTTCAGTTGCGGTTGTAACAGCTGCACCTTTCGAAGCAGCTTGGGCTGCAACGTCTGGTAGCCATCAGGTTTCGGTTGTTGCTACAGACAATGAAGGCGCGGCTAGCTTAGCGAGCGCGGTCTCTATTTCTGTCGATTCAGTTACACCTGGAAATGAAGCGCCGACAGTATCGGTTGCGCTTTCTGCATCTTCGGTTGATGTTGGTGGTGTGGTAACGCTTACCGCAACGGCAACAGACAGCGATGGTACGGTTGATAAGGTCGATTTTTATGTGGCAGGTTCTTTAGTCGGAACGGCTGCGACAAGCCCATACACGCTTAACTACACAACCACTCAAGCGGGTTCTTTAGCGGTTTACGCAAAAGCGACTGACAATCAAGGCGCAACGACAGATTCAGCGCTGGCTTCTTTGACGGTGAATGGCGTACCAACGGTGAGCACTTGTCGACCTGATGGCTTGTATCAAACTCAAGGTGTCGATGTTCCTTATTGTACGATTTACGATGATGAAGGCCGTGAGAAAATGGGCGCGGATCACCCACGTCGTGTCATTGGTTACTTCACCAGCTGGCGTGCAGGGGATGACCCACAAGCTGCTTACCTAGTAAATGACATTCCTTGGGAACAACTCACACACATTAACTACGCTTTCGTGAGCATCGGCTCAGATGGCAAAGTAAACGTGGGTGATGTGAACGATCCGAACAACGCAGCGGTTGGTAAAGAGTGGCCGGGCGTGGAAGTTGACCCAGCATTAGGCTTCAAAGGTCACTTCGGTGCATTAGCGACAGCGAAGAAAAAACACGATGTTAAGACTTTAATCTCAATCGGTGGTTGGGCGGAGACCGGTGGCCACTTCGCCACTGATGGTAGCCGAGTGGCTGATGGTGGTTTCTATACCATGACGACCAATGCTGACGGTTCTATTAACCATCAAGGTATCGAAACATTCGCAACTTCAGCGGTTGAAATGCTTCGTAAATACCAGTTCGATGGTCTAGATATCGATTACGAATACCCGACGTCAATGGCGGGCGCAGGTAATCCGTACGATAAAGACTTTATGGAACCACGTCGTCAATACCTATGGGCTTCTTACCAAGTGTTGATGAAAGTGTTGCGTGAGAAGCTTGATGCAGCCTCTGCGCAAGATGGCAATCACTACATGTTAACGATCGCGGCGCCTTCTTCGGGTTACCTACTGCGTGGTATGGAAACATTCGATGTAACCAAATATCTCGATTACGTAAATATCATGTCTTATGACCTTCACGGTGCGTGGAACGATCACGTAGGCCATAACGCTGCGTTGTTTGATACAGGTAAAGATTCAGAGTTAGCACAGTGGAACGTATACGGCACAGCGGCTTACGGCGGTATCGGTTACCTGAATACGGATTGGGCCTACCACTACTTCCGTGGTTCTATGCCAGCAGGTCGTATTAACATCGGTGTGCCTTACTACACACGTGGTTGGCAAGGTGTAACTGGTGGTGAGAATGGTCTTTGGGGCCGAGCAGCACTGCCAAACCAAGCTGAATGTTCAGCAGGTACTGGTGAAGGCGAGAAGAACAACTGTGGCCATGGCGCAATTGGTATCGATAACATGTGGCACGATACTGATCCGAAAGGCAACGAAATGGGTGCAGGTTCAAACCCAATGTGGCATGCGAAGAACTTAGAGAAAGGCATTTGGGGTTCTTATGCAGCAGCTTACAAGCTTGATCCTGTTAACGATCCTTCAGATGTTCTAATGGGGACTTACACGCGTAACTATGACAGCGTGGCTGTTGCTCCTTGGTTGTGGAACGCAGAGAAGGGCGTATTCCTTTCAACGGAAGATAAAGATTCTATCGATGTGAAAGCCGATTACGTTATCGACAAAGAAATCGGTGGCATCATGTTCTGGGAACTAGCAGGGGATTACAACTGTTACGTACTCGATGCGAACGGTAACCGAACTTCAATCGATACAACCGAACAGGCGTGTAATAGCGGAAACGGTGAGTTCCATATGGGTAACACTATGACGAAAGCTATCTACGATAAGTTTAAGTCAGCTACTCCATATGGAAACAAGGTTGCAACGGGTGCTATCCCAACGGAAGCATTAGATATTACTGTTTCTGTAGGTGGCTTCAAAGTCGGTGATCAAAACTATCCAATTAACCCTAAGATCACGTTTACAAACAATACAGGTCAAGCGCTTCCTGGTGGTACTGAGTTCCAGTTCGATATCCCAGTGTCTGCACCTGATAACGCAAAAGATCAATCGGGCGGTGGTTTGTCTGTGATTGCTTCTGGTCACACTCGTGCCAATAATATTGGTGGTCTAGATGGTCCGATGCACAGAGTAGCGTTTACATTACCTGCATGGAAAGAGCTTCCTGCTGGTGGTGTGTATGAACTCGATATGGTTTATTACTTGCCAATTTCTGGCCCTGCAAACTATACAGTGAATGTGAATAGTGTCGATTATGCATTTAGCTTTGAGCAGCCGGATCTACCACTGGGTGATATCAGTACTGGTGGCGGTAATCCTGGTGATGGCGGTACCAACCCAGGTACATGCGATACTGCGGGTTTAGCTGTATATCCCGACTTACCTCAGAAAGATTGGGCGGGTAACCCAAGCCACGCAAACACGGGCGACCAAGTGGTTCATAACGGTAGTGTTTACCAAGCAAACTGGTGGACAAGTGCCGAGCCGGGAAGTGACGGCAGTTGGACCAAAGTGTGCTCTTAATTTAATGCTAAGCAATGTATTTATAGACAATAGAGCGTAGTAATAGGTAATAAATGCGAATGCTTTTAAGTCGATTTATCAGGGCTTTAGTATAAATTAAGTTATCAATTTAAACGTAAAATCAAAACGCCGAACTGAATCCAGTTCGGCGTTTTTGCTATAAGTCACAGATTGCACATGAAGAGCGCTATTAATATCGACTATCGTTCAGTAAAATCGATAAATGTGATATAAAACAATCTACTTATAAAAACAATAGCGTTACCTAAAATTTAAAAGCTATGAGGTGATTTTGAAAGTAAGACGTAAGTATATCCTCAACTTTTCCATCGTGTTGGCCCTCGTATCTTTGGTCCTCTCTGCTATTCAATTTAACCGAACCAAAGAATCACTTTTAGAGTCTAATCAATTCTTCTTCCGTACTATTGTAAACGCAAGCTACGACATCGTAGATACTACCGTTAACGAAGCTATTAAAACCTATCTCAAAGGTGTGACTGATACTGTCGCTTCTCACACACTAGGTGTCACTCCAGAACAAGAAGTTAAAGAAGTCATCCGAATTGCTAACGAATTGGTGATTGGAGAGTCAGGTTATATCTATTTGATGTCACCACAAGGTGTCCACCTGTATCATCCGTTTTTACAAGGGCAAAATCGCGCGCATTTAACCCATATTCAAACGCAACTGACCTCAAAGTCTGGAATGACTCAGTATTCTCATGCTAATCCACATGAAGTCGGCAAGCGTGCGAAGGTCGCGTATTCAGTGAGGCTACCGAGTGGTAATACATTGGTGGCGACCACTTATAAAGATGAACTCATGTACTTGATCGATCTCGAAGCGCTTAAAGATAAACTAAGAAAGTATTCATATGGCGATAGTGGTTATGTATATATTGTTGATTTGCAAGGCGAGCTAGTCCTCCGACCCAATTTTGAACACGAACACTTGAAAGCCTTAATTGGTTATTCATCAGAGTTGCTCATCGATAAGGTCGTTGCTGAGCCTGAAGGGCATTTTAGTTACTCAATTTCAGATGACAACGGTACGACAAACAAAAACATTTTCTATAAGTTCTACCCATATCTGAATTGGATCATTTCTGCTGGAGTTTTGGAGCAAGAGCTCAATAAGAACCACAGTTTATTGCTGGTGAGCTTGATGACCTTAATCATAAGTTTGCTTAGCATCATCGCCGTTTTGGTGCTTTACCTGCGGCACCGTCATTTAAAGATCTTAGATGTAGCTAGCTTAGATTATCTTACGGGGTTGAGTAATCGGCGGGACTTTATTTCTCAGGTTAAGATGAGAATTTTAGAGTGTTCGCCTTATCCGTTAAAAGGTGTTGGTATCATTCTTCTAGATATTGACCATTTTAAATCGGTAAACGATCTACACGGGCATAATGAAGGCGATAGAGTGATCTGTGCCGTTGCAAAAGTATTGAAGCAATTTGCAAATGAAAATCGTCTAATTGCTCGCTATGGCGGTGAGGAATTTATCTTTGTGACTTTTGATTGCAATGAATATCAATTGTACGAGTTGTCGGAAGAGCTTAGGCGTAGCGTCGAAAAAATTGAGGGGTTAGTGTTACCTGTAACGGTCAGTGTTGGGTGTCGCTATGCAAATGCACTGTTCCACATAGAAGGCACGATAGACCAAGCTGACAAAGCACTTTATCAAGCGAAAAAGAATGGACGCAATAACACACAGGTGTACAGAGAGAGTCAATATCGTATTGTCTGTAATTGAAGTTTTCTAAAACTGATGAGCATGAAAAAGCCCAAATAGAACGTTCTATTTGGGCTTTTTTAGAATTGTTTGAAAGTGCTAGCCGTTAATCTAAGCTTTTGCTGCTTTCATCGCTTCATTTTTTTTTTCCTTTTGCATTTTTGCAAGGAAGTAGATGTTCACACAAGCGATGAAACCGTTGGTTGCAACCACTGGCCATGCATCAATCATAACGCCGTATGCTGTGAATAGAGTACAGCCAACAAAGTTAAGGACACGCAGACGCACGATATCTTTCATTGTTAATGAAATTGCGACCATAATAGATGCCGCGTAACCTAAAATTTCAACCATATTGAATTCCATTGTGTGACCCTCTTAAATTTGCCGATGCTTTATCGGTACCAATTCTTCTCTTCATGAGATGATTGAGGAAGCTCCGTGCCCCGAATGGTTTGGTTATGTTTAACTAAGTTTACTATACCGAGTCTATTTCTGTGGTTAAACCCCCAAAATGAGTAGAAGTGAAGGTTAGCGATTACGCAAACGTTTAATGATCTTTCTATTAATATAATTACTGTTTATGTTGAAGGTCAAATTGATAATTATTCTTGTATAGGAAAGGAAGCCGCGAATGATAAAACGATTCATATGTGCAACAAAAGGCGTAAATAAAGTCGCGTTGTTGGCTTTGATAGCGATTGGACTGACAGCGTGTACAACCAATGAAACGACTCCAACTCACAATTATGGCGTGGTGACCAGTGGTGACTTTGATTTCATGAAGCATGGGGTAGTCACGTACTCATGGCATCCCGAATCAGAGCAAGTGTACCTTTCTGAAAAATATGACAAGACGGTCGTCACTGATCTTGTACGCGAAGCGATTAAAGAACAACTTTCATTGAAAGGTTATCAGTTGAAATCCGGGGCTGGTGATGTCGTAGTGGGTTTTGGATTAGCTGAAGAATCTGAACTGAACGATGAATCGATCTTTGATGCGATTCAGCTATCTACAGGTGTGCCATTTTATAGTGATGATGGAAAGGTAAGCGAGAAAGGATCTTTGTATATTGCTTTTTTTGTTCCTAATTCGGAAGTTATACAGTGGCAAGCACTGGCGCAGTCTGGTATCCAACCTGATTTAGAGCCGAGCGAAAGCAAACAGCGGGTTATGGGCTTTGTTGAAATGTTATTTAGACGTATGCCCGAGAGGTAAAGCGAAGTGTTGAATGCATTCATTGAGTCAATCGTTTTTGTGTAAAAAACGGACAGGTCGCAGATTATACTTTTTTATTTGTAACGAACCGTACAAATACGTAAAGCAACGTAAAGTTCGCGCTTCTTTTGCTAGCATTTGTCTATACTGAACAAAACGTTAACTTAGGTTTAATTCAATGAAACGGTTCTCAAAATACTCTCTCCCTCTATTAAGTATGTTCATTGTAAGTAACGCAGCGATCGTAGCAAATACTGCTGTCGCGGCACCTTCTATAGTACCAAGCCCACCTAGCCTAGGCGCAAAAGGGTATGTGTTAATTGATTTTAACTCTGGTGATGTGCTGGTAGAAAAAAACGCACACACTAAGTTGAACCCAGCGAGTTTAACCAAGCTTATGACCAGTTATGTGGCTGGACAAGAGATGAAACGAGGTAACATCTCTGCGGATGATCAGGTGCGAATTAGCGAAAACGCATGGGCGAAAAACTTCCCTGATTCTTCAAAAATGTTCATCGAAGTGAACACTGATGTCGCGATGATGGATCTTTACCGTGGCTTGATTATTCAATCAGGGAACGATGCGAGTGTTGCGATTGCAGAACATGTTGCTGGCTCACAAGATGCATTTGTTGACTTGATGAACTCTTGGGCAGCTTCGCTAAAACTGGAAAATACCCATTTTGCGAATGCACATGGTTTAGATGCGGACGATCTCTATTCAACGCCTTATGATATCGCTCTATTAGGCCGTGCGATTATTCGCGATTTACCGGATGTGTATGGTTTATACAGCGAACGCTCGTTTAGCTACAACAAGATTACACAACACAACCGCAATGGCTTATTACGTGATAGAAGCTTGACGGTCGATGGCATGAAAACAGGCTACACCTCTGGTGCCGGCTACAGTTTAGCGAGTTCGGCGACACAAGGTGAGATGAGACTTATTGCGGTTGTGATGGGCGCATCAAGCGTTAAGAGTCGTGAGTCAGACAGCAAACAATTGTTGAGCTATGGTTTTCGTTTCTTCGATACGCTAAACCCTCATCAAGGCGGTGACCAAGTCGCTGAAGAGAAGGTGTGGTTTGGTGCTCAAGATACGTTGAAGCTAGGCGTTGCAGAAGATACGTTTATTACGCTGCCTAAGTCAGACAGCAAAAAGTTAACGGCATCGATTGAACTAATATCTGAACTGAAAGCCCCGATTTCAGAAGGCCAAACCTTAGGCGTTGTTCATTACACCGTTGATGGTGAAGATGTTCAAACTCAACCTTTGATCGCGTTGGAAGCGGTAGAGCAGGCTGGCTTGTTCAAACGCTTGATGGACTACGTAAAGCTATTTTTTGCTAGTCTGTTCTAAATCGAGGCTAGTCTGTTGTAAAGCGAGATAGTGGCGACAAGTCGCGATGGAAAACCATAAATAGTATGGGCGTTGTGAGTAAATCACAGCGCCTATTTTTATTTCTACATCAATCAAAACACTGCGCCGCACTATCTTTATTAGCCGTAGCGGTCGGTTTCGATTACTATACGCAAAATTTAGCAGCGTAGTCACTTATGACGATTGAGATAAAGAACGTAACCGACCCCGAAGTAACATGTGCTAATTGTCAGGCATGCTGTTGCCGTTTAGAGGTTATGATCATCACAGATACAGGCGTACCTGAAGAGCATATCGCTTATGATGAATGGGGCGGCGAAACGATGTTGCGACTCGACGACGGTTGGTGTTCTGCTGTAGATAGAGAAACACTGATGTGTACTATTTACGAAAACCGACCTTGGATCTGTCGTGAATTCGAAATGGCCTCTTTTGAATGTGTTGATCAGCGCAAGGATGTAATGGGTTAAGACTTTATCTTAGCTATCGATGTTAGTTGAGCTCTAACTGTTCTTAGAGCTTTAACTATTCCTTGCGCTCAAATACTTCGCAAGAAAATCGATAAACACTCGGATTCTTTGGGGCAAATAATCGCTCGCATGATACACCACGTACATTGGTAGCTGGTTATTACTCCAATCTTCCAATAACCTTTTTAGTTCTCCTTTCTCAACATACTCTTTGCCCATCCAATCCGGTAAAGCAACAATACCTAAACCTTGTCGAGCCATTTTAAGTAGCATATCTGGGCTATCTGAAGTGAATATTTGATTTACTTTAATGGTATTAGTTTTGTCGCTCTTGTCGGTAAAACGCCATTCATTCGTAGGGCTCATCAGGGAGTAGGTTAAGCATTGGTGTTCGCTCAAATCTTGTGGATACAGAGGAATCCCTTGTTTTTCTAGATAATCTGGTGATGCGAAGTAGTGAACTTTGTTGTTAAACAAGAAGCGTGCTTTTAGCCCTGAGTCTTTGAGTTGTGACGCGCGGATGGCAACATCAATATTGTGTTCATTAAGGTTGACGATGCGGTCATCGATGCTGAGGTTAATGCGGATACCTGGGTGCTGTTCAATGAAAGCTTGAAGCGGCTCACTGAGTAACATCGATGAAAAAGCACTTGGCGCAGATATCTTAAGCTCACCTTCCACGGATTCTGTTTCACGCTTGAGCCTACTTTCTATGGTAGACATCTCTTCGAGTAAACGGGAGCAATAAGTCAGGTAGTCTTTGCCTGCATGGGTTAGGGATATTTTGCGACTGTTTCGCTGAAACAGCGTCATTCCTAAATCACTTTCTAACCACGCAATCTTTTTACTTACGGCACTTTGTGTCACGTCGAGTTTATTGGCAGTAGCAGTAAAACTGTTCAGCTGCGCAGTTTCCACGAAGATACGAATACACTCAATTTTATCCATTCTAGTTGTCCTATATCTTGTACCTAAACCCAATCATTCCAAATTGGAATCCTGACTATCATAAAACTAGCATTTATCGTTCCATTTATGAATGGTTAAATGATTCCACTACGTTAATGATTCTTAAGAAAGGTGGCAACATGAGTACAGTAGTGAGTGTATTACTAGTGGTGTTCTTTTTATTGGCGAGTTCAATCAAGACAATTGCTTGGCAAAAGAAAGTGTTTGAAATCCAGCTTGGCTTTTTTAAAAGCTATGGATTAAATCGCGTCATCATGTTTCTAGTTGGCATGGTTGAGTTTACTGGAGCTGTATTGTTGCTCTGTGCTTTGGTTGGTTTAGCACCTGAACATACGCAACTGATGGGAGGTTTGATATTAGCGAGTACTTCACTAGGGGCGATTTACTTTCATTTGAGATTCGATACGTGGAAGGATGGTATTCCCGCGATGGTTACTCTGTTGGGTTCTGGCTTCTTGGTCATTGCATCGTACTAAGTTTATTCGACATGTAGCGATAGCTATGAGAGGCAAAGGAAATAAGAGTAGGGCACGAAGCCCTACCAAATGGAAACGGTTTAGAACTCAGAAGGCACTTCAAACTCGAGCCATTCACCGGTTGTTGGGTGAATCAGTTTTAAGTAGCCAGCGTGAAGGTGTAAACGATCACGTTTGTATCCGTATAAGTCGTCACCACGAATCGGTACACCAAGGCCTGACGGGTGAGCACAGTGTACGCGCAGCTGGTGGGTTCGTCCTGTTTTAGGGTACAAGTGAACCTTGGTTTTGCCATTGTTGGTGCTGACCGCTTCCCAATGAGTTTCAGCATTACGTCCATGTTCATGGCAAACCAATTGTCTTGGTCTGTCTGTTATGTCGCCGCGCAAGGGCAAGCTGATATCGCCAGATTTGCCGTCGATTTCACCATCTAACAGAGCTGTATATCGTTTCTCTACGGTTCTATCAATGAACTGCTTCTGGATGTGTTTATTGGACTCTGCGGTCAGCGCCAAGATCAATAAGCCTGACGTCGACATGTCCAATCGATGGATAATCAAAGGGCCTGTTGCATCGGGATAACGCGCTTTAATACGGGTATAAACAGAGTCTTCGATAAACTTACCAGGAACCGACAAGAACTCCTCGGGTTTATTCACCACCACGATCTCGTCATCTTCATAGACAATATCAAACGACTTACCAACCGCAGGGTTCACGATAAGCGGGTTCTCTTCTAATTCGATGCCGTTTAGCTGGTGGTCGAGGATCTCGAAGCTTTTACTTTGGCAAACCGGGTACAGGTTTGCGTGCTGGCGAATGACAGCCGTTGGAGGCAATCCCCACCAAAACTCAGACAATGCTAATGGCTGAAAGCCGTGTTCAAAAGCAAAATTAAGCAGCTTAGGTAGGCAGCAGTCGCCAGAGCCTTCAAGAGCGTCTTTGCCATCTAACAATTCAAGCAGGTTCTTTGATTCGAGAGCTTGGTTGTTAAAGCGATAATGAGACAACCGTTGCGCTTCTAATTCGGCTGAGATCGCTTGGTACTCTTGCTTGCGGCTCGTGAGTTCGCTTTCGATAGCATCAACTTGCGACTGGCGTTCTGCGATCTTTTGTTTCCACTCGATTCTAAGTGCTTTTAAGTCGCGTTTCTCTTGGCTGCTTTGATTGCCCAGTTGTTTGAGCAAATTCGCTGCTGACTCTAGATTCCCCAATGCCTTTTCTTGATTGGCTTGTTCTCTGAGTTCGTTACGCTGAGATTTGTTTGCTGCCATGGCTAATTGAAAGGCTTCGATAGCTTGTGCTGATTCGATTTTTAACTCTTCAAATTCAGCCAATAATGCGTCTAGGTTGTGCGACTGTTGTAGTTTTTCAATGTCATCCGCTAGTTGCGATTGGCGAGCAAGGTTTGCACTGTTGTGAGATTGAAACTGTTCTGAATCGAAGGCTGATGGAACAAAGTTAATGTTGTTTAACTGAGAGGCCAAAGACGGATATAACTGCAAACCTGAAAACGCAGAAAGGTAACCTAGCTCTTGTGTAGTTGGGTTCTGAACAAGAAGCACGGCGTAGAGGTTGCCTTGCGATGTTTCATTCACACCGCAGTCGAGTAACGACTGCTGAAGTTGCTGCATGGCAAACTCACACGTTGGATGTGGTGTGTAGTAGTACGGAAACGTAAAACGAGTCGGTAGCGGTAAGTCTACATTCGTATTGTCGTTTTTTAGGTGCAGTGGTGTGTATTGAGCAAGGTTTGCTGACATGAAGATCAAACTCTATGGCTGTTCAGTTAGAGTTCGGTATTGTTGTCGAAATGAAGGTAAATGAGAAGCCAAAGCGAAAGATAAATCGGCTTTGGCTTCATTTAGTTGCTTGTGCTTATCCGAAGCGCGTCCGAGCTTGATTGAAACTCGATCAGTTCGAGTGTTCTAGCTCTAGTTGCTCGGCTTTTTGGTAAGCAGGGTGGCTCGTTAAAAGATCACCGTATTTAGCAATGTTAGGGTAGAGCGCAGTGGCACCGAAGTTACCCACGATTTCTACGATGAACGACATCATGAAATCGGCACCCGTCAGAGTATCAGCAACAAGGTAAGTTTTACCTTCAAGCGCTTCGTTGACAAAGGTTAGGATCTTTTGGTTTTCATCATCAGCGTAGCCGCCAAGGAAATTAGTCTCGCAACCGTCTTTCATCACAAAGATTTTAAGTAGCATTGGCAGAATACCAGAGCTTTCAGCGAAGTGAAGCCACTGTGAGTATTCCACGTAGTCAGCGGTGCCGCGCACTGGTGCGAACTTACCTTGACCGTATTTGTCGATTAGGTACTCGGTGATAGCACCAGATTCGCTGATCACGACGCCATCGTCTTCAATAACCGGAGATTTACCAAGAGGATGAACGGCCTTCAATTCTGGTGGCGCTAGAAACGTTACACTGTCTCGTTGGTATGGTTTGATTTGATAATCAACACCAAGCTCTTCCAGTAGCCAGATGATTCGTTTTGAGCGAGATTTGTTTAGGTGATGCAAAGTAATCATGATTTTACCTAGTTAACTGGTTCAGTTTTTGAATTTATTTAGCTTCGTTTGTTTTGATAACAAGCTTACCGAAGTTTTGGCCTTCCAATAGACCCATGAATGCTTGTGGCGCCTCGTCTAGGCCTTCAACTAGGTGCTCACGGTAATGCATCTTGCCTTGAGACAACCATTCTGTCATTTGAACAGCAAACTCATTGTAACGGTGTGCGTAATCATCAAAGATAATGAAACCTTGCATCTTAATACGCTTGACCAAAAGAGTGCCCATAAGGCTAGACATGCGATCTGGGCCTTCAGGAAGTGATGTCGCATTGTATTGTGAAATAAGGCCACAAACAGGAATGCGAGCACCAGTGTTAAGCAACGGCATTACCGCATCGAACACCTTGCCGCCAACGTTTTCAAAATAAACGTCGATGCCGTTGCTACATGCTTTAGCTAGTTGCTCCGAGAAGTCGTCGGCTTTGTGGTCGATACATTCATCAAAACCAAGCACTTCTTTCGCGTACTGACATTTCTCTTGACCACCAGCAACGCCAATGACACGACAGCCTTTTAATTTTCCGATTTGGCCAACGGTTGCGCCTACTGCACCTGTTGCAGCCGCAACGACTAGAGTGTCGCCTTCTTTAGGTTGGCCGATATCAAGTAAGCCCATGTACGCAGTAAAGCCTGGCATACCCATGATGCCCAGTGCGTAAGAAGGGTGTGTTGGCTCTTTGCCTAGTTTGATTAATCCTTCACCGTTAGACACTCCAAGATCTTGCCAACCTGTGTAAGCCAGTACCCATTCGCCAACTTCAAAATCGCTATTGTTTGACTCTTCAACCTGACACACGGTTGCACCGACCATCACTTCATCAATCGCAACAGGGTCTGCGTAAGATTTAGCATCGCTCATTCGGCCACGCATGTACGGGTCTAGAGAAAGGTAAACTGAGCGAAGTAACATCTCGCCGTCTTTAATTGTTGGTGCGGCTACTGTCTCCAAACGGAAGTTATCTTGAGTCGGTGCGCCTACTGGGCGAGAAGCCAATACGATGCGGCGGTTGTCTTGTTGAGTCATTGGGTATCCTTAATTTTATATTATGTTTATTTAGAATTAGACCAGTCGTCTAGTCTTGTTGTCTAAAAATCCCGCCGTCATCAAATGATAAGAGGGCGGGTTATCTGTCGTTAGTAAAGACTAAACACAGTACGTGGTTAGTTTTTACCTTTTAAAATCTGTTGGGTTAGGTTTAAAGCTGATTCTAAGCTACGTGAACTCTGGCTTAGTTTGCTTAATAAGCTTGCGCCTAACCACATAGAATATAGATTTTGAGCGGTTTCTTGGCTCTCTTCAACCTTTATCGAGCCATCATCAATACCACCGACAATGCACTGCTCGATGGTATGCGTCACTTTCTCAGCACCTTTCAATAGCGCTTGGCGCATAGGATCAGAAAGATCAGAAACTTCGGCGCTGAGCTTAACGACTAAGCATTTATGAGCGTTACAAGTACCGTTTTCAATCTGTGACCATCGAGTGAAATAACTGATAATTCTCTGGTAATGGTTGCCTTCACCATGAACCAAAATAGTTTCAACTCTGCTGATGTAGGTCTCAAAATAGTGCTGGATCAGAGCCTCGCCAAATTGCTCTTTAGATTTAAAGTAGTGGTAAAACGATCCTTTTGGAACATCCGCTTCTTTAAGCAATTGCGATAAGCCAACGCCGTTAAAGCCGTTGTTCACTATTAATTGGTAGCCAACATCTAAAACATGCAGGCGTGTGTCGTTCGTTTTATCGTTCATGGGCTTACTATAAGTTAAATTAGACCAGTCGTCTAGTCTTCGGCTTTTTGAGGTATATTCCGTCGTTACAAAAGTGGCTTCAATTATTCAATTATTCAATTATTCAATTATTCAAACGTTCACATATAAAAAAGCCCCAATATAGCTCGTATGTTAGGGCTTAAATCAGTCTCTTCAATTATTTGATAGAGATTAACTCAACATCAAAAATCAAAGTTGCTGATGGTGGGATAGGGCCTGAACCACCTTTACCGTAAGCCAATTGGCTTGGGATAAACAGGCGAACTTTTTGGCCTTCGACCATGTAAGTCAAACCTTCTTGCCAGCCTTTTATCACTTGTTTAAGAGCAAATGAGATTGGCTCACCACGATCAACAGAGCTGTCGAAAACAGTGCCGTCGATAAGTGTACCGTGGTAATGAACCGTTACTTTGCTGTTCTTAGTTGGGTGCTCTGTACCAGTACCTTCTTCAAGAACTAGGTATTGAAGACCACTTTCAGTCGTAACAACCCCTTCTCTAGCGCCGTTTTCGATAAGGAATTGTTGGCCTTGTTCGATATTTTCTTCGCCAGATTTATGGTTCATCCAAGTGCGGTAGATCATGAAGCCAGCCAAAATAAAGACAATGACCGGGATGATAAATTTAGACATAGTAAAACCTATTTATTGTTGATTTTTTATAGAGAAAAGCCGTTAAGGCTGAGTCAAAAGGTAGTTGATCGTTTTTGCGATACCTTGAACATCTTGGTGACCTGCTGTCAGTACTTGGTATTTACCGTTGATGATAAATGTTGGTACTGAGTTGATTTGACCTTTAACCGAGATCTCTTCAGCTTTCTTTACGTAGTCAAATAGAGCAACTTGCTGTTCTTTGTTCAGTTGGTATGGGCTAACCAGACCGCGAGAAGTGAAAGCAGTCTCCAGAGCTTGTTGACGTTGTTCTGGCGTTGCATCTGCACCCATTTGAACGGCAGCAAATAGGTCGTCCATGAACGCGTGGTCAGGGGTCGCGTCAAGTTGCATCACTGCCGTGTAGTAGATCATTGCGCTGATTTGAGCACTTTCATTGAACGTTACGTGCATCTTGCCAATAGTTTGGTCTGTTAGCGACTCAATCTTTGGAATTGCATTTTCCATTTGACGACAGTGACCACAGTTTAGAGAGAAGATTTCAGTGATCGGAGACAGGTTAAATTCAGTTAGAGCAGTAGGCAGCGCTTCGTATTGAACGCCTTTCTGTGGCTCGTCTGTTTCACTACAACCCGCGATAATCAGTGCGGCAGCAAGTGCTGTGATGAATTTAGTAAATGGTTTAAACATAATGTTTGCTCTAGCGTTGAGAAGTCGTGAGATTCTAACTATTTAGTACGAATTGGAAAACAATTATAAGGTAAATAAATGCAAACAGTTGAAACGAGCGGGCGATGACAGGCGAGTTGACGGTGAACTGTGATCAAAAACACTTTTTTTGGACGTGCTTTTTTTCGTATAAAGTTTTTGTCTAAAGTTTTTCTCTCAGTGCCGATATAGACATTAGTGAATGGTTTATCTGCATAAGTGGTTGGTGAAGTAATGAGATATTTAGCGATAATGTTAAGCATAGCTTTGGCTGGGTGCGAAACTACGTTACCAACAGGGTTATTCGGTGAGGATATGTTACAAACTGCACCGAAAACTGATTATGACATTATGTACCCTGAATGGGGGGTGGTTCAAACCACTCATCAGCAAGGAACTATTACCACTAACTACGGACGTGGTGTTTCGACCAATGATCCACTGGAAGTCTTTTTAAGACAAAACCGTATCGATTTTGAAGTTTTACCTGGCAACCATGTGATGGTAAAGCTTGTGCAGCATGTGAACTTTAAAACAGGTTCGACATCTCCTGAACCCGCTTACAACAATTGGTTGGACACGTTAGGCAGTTATCTTTCTCGACGCCAAGACATTGATGTCGTCATTGAAGGACACACGGATAATACAGGCAGTGATCGTGTTAATGATCCGCTCTCTGAACAGCGCGCAAAAGAAGTGAAAGCTCGCTTAGAAAGTAACTATGTTTCGAGTCGTGCTATTTACACCCGCGGTTTCGGTGAGTACGTTCCCGCGTGTAACAACGCTTCAGCACAAGGTAAAGCCTGTAACCGCCGTGTAGAGTTGATGCTGATTGTGGCGAAATAGATGCGAGAAGCTTGATTCTTTGAATCGAAAGAGCGTATCGATTACAGACATAAAAAAATCCCTCATGAAGATAACACTGATCATTTAAGCATTTTCCTGATCAGTTGAACGATCCTACAGATGGTT
>NZ_JBGOOI010000081.1:0-18191 GCF_041439605.1 Vibrio sp. 1F169
TTATCGCCCAAACTGGTTAAATTTTAACAGTGACAACTACCCTGCCAGATAGGGGGTGTAATGAGGGGTACAGTTGTTGTGTCTTGTTTTAATTTTCTCTTTAAACAAAGGCTTAGCTAATCCTGGGCGGCATGATGTAAATCATCCCCCTTTCTCGTAACAGAGAAAGTCATACATAAGCTTTAGAAAGCGGAGACTTCGGTCTCCGTTTTTTTATGCTTTGAAATCGTCACTCTCGACAGCGAGGCACGAGCGTGATAGGGAATCCTTATCGTCTACTTATAGAAACCTGACTGCCAATGGTTACTCTTGCCTCTCATGATATCCTCCGCTCAATATTGCTCTTTATGATTTTGAGTCTTATATTCAATGGTACAGTTATGACATTGATTTAACATGGATAGCTGTTGAGTGAAGGACAATAAATACTTGATTGAATATAGATTAATCAAGTCAACAATAAGTCAGTGGAGACTCCCCAATGAAAAAATCACTTTCAGTACTTGCTATATCTGCAGCGGTAATGGCACCGGCAGCATTTGCTTCTTCGCCTGTTATGTTTTCAACGATTAATGGTTTCAACGCTCCGGATTCAGATGCGGTTGGCGGTGTACGTCTGGCTCTGCTTCACGGACAAGTTAATGACCTTAAAGGTGTCGACCTTGCGGTTGTTGGTATGTCTGAGACGCAAACCACAACAGGTGTGAACCTTGGTATTTTTGGTGCATCAAAAGTAAACCAAGAAATGACAGGTGCTTCACTAGGTTTCTTTAACTGGAACACAGGTAAAACAACAGGTGTTAACCTAGGTGCAGTTAACATTACTAATGATGTAAAAGGCGCGAACGTGAGTTTCGTAAACTATTCTGAAGGGAACACTATGGTGGATGTAGGCGCTGCGAACCTTTCAGAGGTGTCGACGGTTCAGGTTGGTATCTTCAACAAAACCAACAAGATCGAAGGTGTACAGATTGGTTTGATCAACTGTGCTGACAATGGTTTTTTCCCGTGCTTCCCAATTGTGAATTTCGCTAAGTAAGACGGTAGCCGCGCTGGTTTCAATATTGGTGAGCGACGTTCTTACCAAGGCTTAAAGCTATCCATGATTGAACATATCAACGCCTTTACTTCTATGTTTAGGCGTTATTTTACATCTGTTATCTCACTCCTTAGACGTTACTGTAAGCATGTTGTTTTATACTCTTGTTGCGATGTTCTCACTTGTGGGTACAATGTGCGCTAAATTTTCAACGATGATTTATATGCTTTGATTAATCCCCATACCGTCGATTTTAAAAAGGCTTTCTTATGTCTGACCGCCAGCTTTTTAGTGGTTTTTAGCTTGTTACTTGTTGATTCAGCGGAAGAGTCAGAAAAGCAGTATGGAATTGAAAACCAAGGCGTGACACGCTCTTTAGCGGAGCTTACACAGATTATTAATGCGCTTGAATATAATATTACCGCACTTTATCCGGTGCGTGGGGATACCTACGTATTCTCACATGAGCAAAAGGTCGAAGGTGATACGTGTTACTTCATTAGTGAAGAGCAAGCTGCCCCTCGATTTGATTTTATGTTCTCTGGCCCAAGTGAGATGTGCGATCTAAAGTCGGAGCTTCATTTAGAAGCAGGTAGGCGCATGTTTATCGCACCCACCATGGCTTACTTTGCGAATACCATTGATACCATCTCTGCGATTTACTTTATCTCCAAAGATAAATTTATTATATCGTCGCCTTCCGATTTCGCCCGTTACATTAAAGGTGACACCTTTGATTCAGTCGTCAATAGTCGCCCTTATTGGGTGAATACGATTCGTTTTGGCTTATCTCAGGGTCAAGACCAAGTGGTGTATACCGGCCAATACGATGACTACCTAACAGGGAAGAAGGTAGTGACCTTAACCAAGGGTATCTATGTTGATGGTGAGTTTAAAGGAGTACTCGGTGTTGATGGTTACGTCTCTAATCTCGTCTCGAATCCCGTACATGGATACAAGGTGACGAGCGCAAGAGGAGTAAACAAATATGGGCTGTTGGACTTTACCTATTCACGACCTTTGTACGTCGATGGAATTAATACTGAGTTATACCTGACTATTGAAGAAGGAAAGAGTGAGCACTTCTTACATTTGCTGGAACTGGAGCGGGTTCAATTACTGATTTTGTTAGCTTTATACTTTATCTCAGCACTATGGTTGTGGCGGTTTTATACCAAGCAAGAGCACAAACGATTGAAGAATTTAGCGATGCTCGACCCATTGACTGGTTTATATAATCGGCGTGGTTTTGAAGCTCGGTTGCTGAACCAAAATGAGGAGCCAATTATTGGTGTTGGCGTATTTGATATCGATGATTTCAAAGTGGTGAATGACCAGTATGGTCATAAGGTGGGAGATGAGGTGATTTGCCATGTTGCTCAGTTAATGCTGAACAGCGTTAGGCAGAAAGATATCGTGGCGAGATTTGGTGGTGAAGAGTTTGTTGTCGCGATTGCGGGCGAATCATCCGAATTACTTTCATCGATTTTTGAACGAATCCAAAATGACATTAGTTTACAAAGCTATCGATGTGCGACCGGTGACAAGATTAATATATCAGTCTCCGGGGGAGCGACGCTTTACTCTCTGTACAAGTTCGACAGTATTGGACACTTGTGGGAAAACCAGAGTATTCGTTCATCAGATGAGCAGCTTTATAAGGCGAAGGCCGCAGGCAAGAATCAAGTGTCTATTCACGTACATTAATCTGTGAACTGCAGTTTAGAGCCTAGTCGTTTGCTAGGCTCTTTTTTATCTAAGGAAAAAGACCTTTAAGATGAAACAGTAGCTAAGAACAAAATGCAGCTAAGGCCAAATGTCTTCCGACGAGGTGTTACTTCTTCACGCGGACTTTTCTCATCCACTTCTGATGAACACCACGGCGTAAGCTCTGGAAGCTGTTTTCTACTTTGTCGACACCAAGCAGAATCACTAGCGCCATTAGCGTGATAATAACCGACTGCGAAAGGTGGCCAAGTGCGATCATCATACCTAATGCAGCGAGTACCCAGATAATCGCCGCAGACGTGACACCATGAATCTTTCCATCCAATGTCATCATTACCCCAGCACCAAGGAATCCAACCCCCGTAATTATCTGACCAAGTACACGAGCTTGATCGAGTGTGTTGGGGGATAGGCTAATCGCCATGGTGAGGAAGAAGTAAGTACCGCTAATGATAAGGATCGATGTCCGTATTCCGACGGGTTTACCGCGTGTTTGCCTTTCGATTCCGATTAAAGAACCACACAACATGCATGCTGCGAGGCCTGCCCAGCTAAAGGGGGCAAGGTTGAGAGCTTGTTCTATAAATTGTGACATATCACCCCTCCTAAGAATTTAGAATAGAGCCGAGTATGCTAATAATAGACCGGACGATCGAACAAAAAATTTTTGTCGTGAAGGTGCATTTAGCAACGTGTTGTCGTTACAGATAAGCTTAGTCGCTTTTTGAAGCTCGCTCGCTATTCAATATGCAGATCGAGTGGCGTCTTGCTGCTGCGTCCGCCAATTTCACGGGTTAACTTAGGTACTAGATAGCCAGAAACCTCAGAGATTAATCCCTTAAAGTGATGTTTCGCTTCTTCATCGGAGATATAGAAATGAGCAGCGCCCTGAACTTTATCAAGTACATGCATGTAGTAAGGTAAAATACCGGCGTCGAATAGCTTTTCACTTAACATTTTCAATGAGTTAGCGCTGTTATTTACGCCTTTTAGCATCACGCCTTGGTTGAGTAGAGTCGCACCAGCTTGCTTAAGCTTATGAAAGGCTTGCTTGAGCTCTAAGTTGATTTCATTGGCGTGGTTGATATGGCTGACCATCACCACGTTGAGGCGAGTTTGAGCTAACAATTGGCATAGTTCGTCAGTCACTCGTGCCGGAATCACGACAGGTAATCGGCTGTGAATTCGAACGGTTTTCACATGTGGAATTTGTTCGATGGCATTGATCAGCCAACCTAGTTCGCTGTCCTTTGCCATCAGAGGGTCGCCCCCAGATAAGATCACCTCGTTGATCTCGGGATGTTGAGCCACATAATCGAGGCTGGTCTGCCAAACAGACTTCGATCCTTTGTTATCTTGATAAGGGAAATGACGACGGAAGCAGTAACGACAGTTAATCGCGCAGCCACCTTTCACGATCATTAGCGCGCGACTTTTGTATTTATGCAGCAACCCTGGGATTGCGTTTTCTTGCTCTTCTAAGGGGTCAGCAGAATAGCCTTGGTGCACCTCAAATTCTTCACTTAGCGGTAAAACTTGTCTTAGCAAAGGGTCGTGTGGATTGCCTTTTTCCATTCGCTCAACAAAGCTAAGAGGAACTCGAAGTGAAAACAGCTCACGTGCTGCGAATCCTTTTTGCCACGGTGTTGGGTCTATTTCCAATGCTTCAAGCAGTTTTGTCGGGTCAGAGATCGCATTCGATAGTTGTTTGAGCCAGTTTTGCTCAACAGATTCGACTTTTCGGGTTATGATATGCGGCATTGAAATTAACTCAAAGATGTGGAAGAGAAAATCATGGCGTCAGTAAGCACCAATGAATTCAAAGGCGGTTTAAAATTCATGTTAGATAACGAGCCTTGCGCAATTATCGACAATGAATACGTTAAGCCAGGTAAAGGCCAAGCGTTTAACCGTGTAAAACTTCGTAAACTGCTGTCAGGCAAAGTGTTAGAGAAAACATTCAAGTCAGGCGAAAGCTTCGAGCTTGCAGATGTTGTTGACGTTGAACTAGGCTACCTATACAACGATGGCGAATTCTACCACTTCATGAACAACGAAACATTTGAGCAAATCGCAGCAGACGTAAAAGCAGTCGCTGATTCAGCAAAATGGTTAGTTGAAAATGACGTTTGTACTCTAACGTTGTGGAATGATAACCCTATCACTGTTACTCCGCCAAACTTTGTTGAGATCGAAGTAACTGAAACTGATCCTGGCCTTAAAGGCGATACACAGGGTACGGGTGGTAAACCTGCAACTCTAGCAACAGGCGCGGTAGTTCGTGTACCTCTATTCATCGCTATCGGTGAAGTTGTTAAAGTTGATACTCGTACTGGCGAATACGTTGGTCGTGTGAAGTAATTTGATTGTGTTCACCCTGTTTGGGGTGGCTCAGTGAAATAGAAAAGGTCGCTTATGAGCGGCCTTTTTTGTATCTGACGTTTGAGAAAGAGCAGATACGAGTAAACGAGATGAGAATAGCGGGAAGATCAAGAGCGAGTGAGTTAGATGTGCGAGATTCGACAAGTAACAAAAAAGCAGAACAAGATAATCCTGTTCTGCTTTTAGTATTTTCGTTCTTAAACTCTTCGAATCTCAGTTACCCGAATCTCGAATCTGCTCTTAACTGTTAAATCATAAAAATGAAGATAACAGATAGCGCGCTGATTAGGCCTGCAACGAAGTAGCAACCCACTTTACCTGCAACACCAACGTGGAACTTAAGGTCGTGCATGCCGTGGTGAAGACGGTGCATTGCGTGCCACATTGGCAGTGCTAGCGTACCGATGATGAATAGCGCACCGATAATGCTGGTGGCAAACTCAGAGACACGCTCGTAGCTCATTGCATCCGCATCGATTATGCCCATTGGCACCAAGATACCCAGCACTAGAATCGTGATTGGTGTAATCATCGCGAACCAAGTACCGCCAGCGCCGAATAGGCCCCACCAGATTGGTTCATCAGAGCGTTTCGGATTGTGGTTAACATTGTAATTTGTGTTCATAACGAAGCTCCTTACACCACCATCAGAACGATTAAAGAAATAAATGCCACCGCTGCCCACTGGGTCAGTACGATGATTCTTTTATCTACCAATTTGCCTTTAAGACGGATTGGCATTACTTGAGGCATCATGCTGAAGAAGGTCTGAGCGTGCAGTAAGCTGCCAAGCAGTGCCACGATGTTGATACCAACAACGATAGGGTTAGCCATAAAGCTCAACCAACCTTCCCACGCTTCAGGGCCTTTCACTAGCGAACCCAAACCGAAGGTTAGGAACAGAGTGAATAGAATCAAAGGCAGTACAGTCGCTTCACGTAGCATGTAGAAGCGGTAGAACGGATGGTTGCTCCACCATGTTCTCTTCATCTCACGAACATAAGGCTTACGATTGCTCATATTATGCCTCCTCTGCTGTTTTTACTTGCGATCCATCAGGCTTGAACATCGAGATAACGAAGTCCATTGAAGACTCAACTTTGCCTTGGTTAACTGCCGCTGCTGGATCTACTTTCTTCGGACAAACGTCAGAACAGTAACCTACAAACGTACAGCCCCAAGCACCGTTGTCGCCATTGATAAGCTTCATGCGCTCAGCTTTACCATTGTCACGGCTATCTAGGTTGTAGCGGTGAGCAAGAGCAAGTGCCGCAGGGCCGATGAACTCAGGATTTAGACCAAACTGAGGACACGCTGCGTAACACAAACCACAGTTGATGCAGCCAGCGAACTGTTTGTACTTCGCCATTTGCTCTGGAGTTTGGATGTTAGTGCCGTCTTCTGGCTTACGGTCGTTACCAATGATGTAAGGTTTGATTGCTTCCAGGCGCTCGATAAACGGCGTCATGTCGACAATCAAATCTTTCTCGATTGGGAAGTTAGCTAAAGGCTCGATCTTGAAGCCGTTCGGGTAGTCACGTAAGAAGCTCTTACATGCCAGTTTTGGCACGCCATCAACCATGATGCCGCAAGAACCACAAATCGCCATACGACAAGACCAACGGTAAGACAGGTCTTTATCTAGGTTATCTTTGATGTAACCAATCGCATCAAGTACCGACATGGTTTCATCAAATGGAACTTCAAAGGTTTGAAAGTGAGGTTCTGCATCGTGCTCAGGGTCATAACGCAGAATTTCAATTTTTTGGATTCGATTCGCTGACATTATGCTTGCTCCTCTTCGCTCTTCTTCGCATTCTCTTCTGCCGCTTTTTCAGCAGCAGCGGCTTTCTCGGCTGCTTCACCGTATAGACGAGCTTTAGGTTGAGATTTAGTAATCTTAACGCCGCTGTAGTCGATAGTTGGTGCTGCATCTTCGTTGTAGAAAGATAGAGAATGTTTAAGGAAGTTCACGTCATCACGTTCTGTGCAGTTGTCGTCTAGACGTTGGTGTGCTCCGCGAGACTCTTTACGAAGGATCGCTGAGTGAACCATCGCTTCGGCAACTTCAAGGCCGTAACCCACTTCGATAGCGTAAAGTAGGTCAGTGTTGAACACTTTGCCTTTGTCTTTAATGCTGATCTTCTTGTAGCGAGCTTTCAGTTCAGTGATTTTGTCGATGGTTTCTTGCATCAAGTCTTCTTGACGGTAGATACCACAACCCGCTTCCATGGTGTGACCCATTTCAGTACGGATATCAGCCCAGTTCTCGTCGCCTTCTTGAGCTAAGATGCCTGCGATGCGATCTTCAACCGCTTTCACTTGCTTAGCGATAGACTCTTCGTTCCAGCCTTTGAATTCAGCAGCGCGTTTCACCGCTTCTTCACCAGCTACGCGGCCGAATACTACGAATTCAGCAAGAGAGTTAGACCCTAGGCGGTTTGCGCCATGTAGGCCAACTGAAGCACACTCACCAACAGCGAATAGCCCTTTAATGCGAGTTTCACAGGTACCGTTGGTTTCAATACCACCCATGGTGTAGTGAACGGTTGGGCGAATTGGGATTGGCTCTTTTGCTGGGTCTACGTTTACGTACGCTTTTGCAAGCTCACAGATAAACGGAAGACGCTCTTGCAGGTACTCTTCACCAAGGTGGCGAAGGTCAAGGTGTACGACATCACCAAGTGGGTGCTTGATGGTGTTGCCTTTCTGCTGCTCGTGCCAGAATGCTTGAGAAACTTTGTCACGAGGACCCAGTTCCATGTATTTGTTTTTCGGCTCGCCCACTGGAGTTTCAGGGCCCATGCCGTAATCTTGCAGGTAACGGTAGCCGTTCTTGTTGACGATGATACCGCCTTCACCACGACAACCTTCGGTCATCAAGATGCCAGTGCCCGGTAGGCCTGTTGGGTGGTATTGAACGAACTCCATATCACGCAGTGGTACACCGTGGCGATAAGCCATTGCCATACCGTCGCCAGTTACGATGCCGCCGTTGGTATTACAGTGGTAAACACGACCTGCGCCACCGGTTGCTAGAACAACAGATTTTGCTTTGATGGTAACAAGCTCACCTTCAGACATGTGAATCGCGATTAGGCCTTGTACTTCGCCATCTTCAACGAGCAAATCCACCACAAAGTACTCATCAAATCGTTTGATTGTGTCGTACTTCATCGAAGTCTGGAACAGAGTATGAAGCATGTGGAAGCCGGTTTTATCCGCTGCGAACCACGTTCTCTCTACCTTCATACCGCCGAATCGGCGTACGTTTACTTCACCGTTTTCTTTACGACTCCATGGGCAGCCCCATTGTTCCATTTGGATCATTTCGCGAGTCGAGTTTTCAACAAAGTATTCAACAACATCCTGTTCACATAGCCAGTCGCCACCGCCAACAGTATCGTTGAAGTGGTTATCTAGGCTATCTTCGTCTTTAATTACCGCTGCTGAACCGCCTTCTGCTGCCACCGTGTGCGAACGCATTGGGTAAACTTTAGAAATCAGTGCAACTTCCAATTCAGGATTAGCTTCAGCTGCTGCAATTGCTGTACGAAGACCAGCGCCGCCTGCGCCGATGACTGCGATATCTGTGGTAATTGTCTTCACAGTTATTCTCCAGTGTGATGCGGAGTATTCCGCTTGTTATTATAAAAAGCCTATTTAGGAGGTTCTAAATCGTAGGAACCATTTAGCGCCCCTAAGCCTTAAGTGGTAGGTTCAGTGTAAGAGAGGAAGGTATTCGAAAAGTTGATGCATTTGGGTTTTTAGGTCGGTAGTGCATATGGAGGCATAGAATTTATAGGTTATGTGACTGCAATCACGGCAATGAATTGTTGATAACGATTAGCCCACAGGGCTTGTGTTAACGGCTTGTTGAGTATGATTTTTGTTATCAATGTGGATGTGAAAGCTGTATTGATAATTGTATTGTAGAACGTAATTTTCTGGCTTCATTAAAGCAACATTTTGCTTTCATCTATAGAAAGATAGAAGCTTACAAAAGGGGCGAAAGGTGGTAATTTCCGTCGCCTAGAATTCAGTAATATGGAACTTAATAATGCACTCAACATGGCAACCAGCCGCAACCATTAAGCAGTTAAAGCAACGTGCTGATATCCTTAATCAAATCCGCCAGTTTTTTGCAGAGCGAAGCGTGATGGAAGTGGATACGCCAGCCATGAGTCACGCTACGGTGACGGACGTGCATTTGCATACTTTCAAAACTGAATTCGTAGGGCCGGGTTATGCGCACGGTCAGCCCCTGTTCTTTATGACTAGCCCTGAGTTTCATATGAAACGTCTATTAGCGGCGGGCAGTGGCTGTATTTATCAAATTTGTAAGTCTTTCCGGAATGAAGAAAATGGCCGTTACCACAACCCTGAGTTCACCATGTTGGAGTGGTATCGCGTCGGGTTTGATCACCATGACTTAATGGATGAAATGGATTTGCTGTTACAGCAGGTACTTAAATCGAGCTCAGCAGAGCGAATGACTTACCAACAAGCCTTTATCGATGTGTTAGGTGTGTGTCCGCTGGAAGATTCGATGGATACGCTAAAGCAAGCAGCTGCGAAGCTAGGGCTCAGCGACATAGCTGACCCCGAGCAAGATCGCGATACGTTATTGCAGCTTCTTTTCAGTATTGGGGTCGAGGCGAAAATAGGCCAGCAGGTGCCTGCGTTTGTGTATGACTTCCCAGCATCGCAAGCAGCGTTAGCTAAGATCAATCCAAACGATTCACGAGTCGCCGATCGCTTTGAGGTGTATTTCAAAGGAATTGAGTTAGCAAACGGCTTCCACGAGTTAGATAAACCGCAAGAACAACTTAAGCGCTTTGAAGATGATAATACCAAACGTATTGAGATGGGCTTATCACCTCAACCGATTGATCATCACTTGATTGAGGCATTAAAAGCGGGCTTACCAGATTGTGCGGGTGTTGCTTTGGGTATCGACCGTCTGATCATGCTGGCGCTGGGCTACGACCATATCGATGATGTGACGGCTTTCCCGTTCCCGCGCTCTTAGCTCTCTATTCAGTTAGTCCTACTTACCGTTTGGCTAACTGACCAGAATCCCAGTACCCACTACGGCAACAATGGCACCTATCCAAGCGTAGACGTTCGGTCTCTGCTTGGTGTATAGCCAGAGTATCGGTAACAACATGATGGGTGTGGTTGAAGATAACAGAGCGACCATACCGACATTGCCTTCCTGCAACGCATACAAAATCAACGTCATTCCTACTGCCATCGCTAGAAAACCATTAACCGCGGTAATCGCGAATATCTGCTTATTCATTGGGTTAAGTGCGCGTGAAAGTTTGGCGCCTGTTAAACGAAATGCGGAGTGAGCAACAAAAGCGGTGATCATTCGAATGGCAGAAGCGGCAACAGGGTCGATACTGGTTTGCATCACGGGTTTGGCAATGATGCCGCCCAATGCTTGGCAGATCGCTGCGGTGATTCCCAGTGCGACACCAATCCACACGGTGCCCTTGATGGTTTCAAGCTGGTTGTTGGCTTGTCCTCGACGACCAAAGAATATCGCAGTTAATACACCACTAAACACCAAAGCTGAGCCAATCAGCTCAACAGAAGTCATGCTTTCACTAAACAGGAAGTAACCAAGAATTGCCGAGAACACGGCGTGACAAGAGAACAGTAAACCCGCTTGGCGCGGTCCCATTCGGTTCAAACAGGCAAATAGGGCGGTATCACCAATGAATATACCAATCAGGCCAGATAGCATCATCGGCGTGATTAGATTGGCTTCGACAGTTGACCAACCTCCGGTAAACCAAGCCATGCTCGATAAGATGATCGCGGTACAACCCATTCTCCAACGGCTATAGGCGAAAGAACCTAAGTGTTGGGCAGGCTTTACTGACATTAGGCTCGCAATGGCCCAAAGAAAAGCGGCAGCTAGAGCTAACCATTCAAATCCCATCTGAATAACATCCTTGTGTCTGGGATAAATTAGCTCATCAATATGCATCAAACCGAACTGAGAACAAAGTGATTCTTATGAAAGAACTACTTTGTTTCAGTTATTAGTTTATGTCAGCTGTCGCTCGGTGGTGTGGTTCACTTACTTTGCTTGAGTCGCGCTATACCTTAAAGCGCTCCACGTCTTGGCGCATCGACTCGGCAGCGCTACTCATTTCATTTGAGCTATTGCGACTGCTTTCAGCTTGCTGTGCAAGGTCATCAGAGGCATCCTTGATTCCTTGCGTATTACGGCTGATGTCTTCGCTGACCGCGCGTTGCTCTTCCGCAGCACTCGCTATTTGCAGCGCCATATCGTTGATTTCAGTGATTGCCTGAGTGATCTTAGTCAGGCTGCCATGAGCTTGTTCTGCGAAGCCAACGCTGTTCTCTGCCAGTTGAGTGCTGGTGGTCATGCTTTCAACGGCATGTTCGGTATTTTTCTGCAGCGTATCAATCATCACGCGGATTTCTTCGGTCGAGCCATGCGTTCTTTGGCTGAGCACTCGCACTTCATCGGCGACAACGGCAAACCCACGACCTTGTTCACCCGCACGAGCGGCTTCAATCGCCGCATTCAATGCCAACAGGTTGGTCTGTTCGGCAATGCCTTGAATGGTGGATAGGATCTGGTTGATGCTTTGAGCATTACTCTCTAATTCACGAATAACATTGGCTGCATCTTCAACCTGAGTCGCAAGACCTGTAATCGCATCGCGGTTTTGTTGGATAACCTCTTGGCCTTCGTTACAAGCGGTAGCGGATGCCTGAGAAGCGGAGGCGGTTAATTCGGCATGGCTGGCCACTTCAGCTGCGGTGGCGGACATTTCATGAATCGCCGTCGCAATTTGGTTGATGTCGTTTTGTTGATTCTCGACTCGAATCGAAGATTGCGTAGCCAGTTGATTGGCTTTTTCCGCATGGTTGTTTAAGTCGTGACTGTGCTCGATTACGCCCTTAAGCATGCTTTGCATCTGGCTCAAGAACTGGTTCACGAGCTCGGCAAGTTTGCCAATTTCATCCATGCGTTTGATATCAATACGCTGAGTCAGGTCGCCTCTGCCTTGAGCAAGCTGAGTCAGTGCTTCAGACAATGTTTGCAGTGGGTGCAGCAAGCGGTTAATCACCATTGTGCTCGCAATCGAAATGACGATGTATAAAATCAAAGAGGTAAGCGTGATAAATTGAATGGCATCGGATACCGCAGAAAATGCCATTTCTTTATCGATCACAATACCCAATGACCAATCGGTATTCGGAACGTTAGCGATGTAGACCATTTTATCGCCTTGACCAGGCCAAGTTAACGTCGTGATCATTTGGTTTTGGAGCAGTTGTGATACTTTGTCGACCGTTAGCTCAGGGTTCAAATTCGTCAGTGGTTTCTGACTCAACTCTTCATCACTGTAGGCGACGATGTTGTTATTACCGTCGACTAAAAAAGCAAAACCGTCATTATCGAGTTTTACATTGAGTACGGTATCAATAATGCTGGTTACGGTTAAGTCTGCCGCGATAACACCCTGTCTTTCACCATTAAATGCTTTAGCGAAACTGATGACAATGCTGCCGTCAAAATCTTGATAAGGTTCGGTAATGATGAGTTCGGATGTCGCGTTTGCATCTTTATACCAAGGGCGGGAGCGTGGGTCGTAGTCTGCTGGCCAATCCTCAGCCTTGTCGCCATAAGCTATACTGCCATCGCTGAATCCTGCATAAACAGACAAGAATTGCCCCGCTTGCTTGGTGATCAATAACTCGCGATCAGAGTTGCTATTGCTTGAAATGGTCGATTCATTGGCAAGCATCATATCACTGCGGATTGATAACCAATCGGCAATGTAGTTCGTCGTACCAACACTCACGTTTTTCACTTGTTGGTTGATCGCAACTTCAGTTTCTTGAGTAAGCTGATTAACAGATATCCAAGCTTGAGCGCCACTTACGACGGCAATAATAACCGCGATAGCGATCTGAATTTTGAACTTAATAGTATGTCTCAAGGTTTATCCCTCCTTCTTGGATAAAGGCTAATGACAGCGACGCGTTGGATTGCGAACGGATGTGTCTCTGCTAGGTGTCTAGTGTCGTTATATTTAAAGTTCGAAACGTGTTGAAAATCATAATTTAAATATATATATGATTATTTTTAATAAACAGTGAAGTGGAATCACAATTGGTTGCTGCTAAGGTGTTAATTGTTATCAGGATTTATCGTATTAGTTAAAACCTGGTAGCCCGCCAGCTAGCGAGATCACGATTACTAGCTGGACGGAAGGGAGGCATTGACGTGCTAAGTGATAATAAACAGCGCGAGATAGACCATCAGTAAGCCGACAATCCCTAAGATGATACCCATCTTCGCCATATCTTTGCTTTCGATAAGCCCAGTTGAGTAGGCCAGCGAGTTTGGTGGCGTCGATACTGGAAGAATCATCCCGAGCGATGCCGAGAAGGCGACCACAACCAGCAAGCCTTGTAAGCCTCCAATTGCTACTAGGCTTTCCATAGAAGCGCCAATCGCAGCTGCTATCGGCATCAGCAAGTTTGCGGTAGCTGTGTTCGACATGAAATTAGCCATTAGCCAACACACGATAGACAGCGTTAGTACCACTGCAGTCGGCGAGAGCGATTCATAATCAATCGCGTGTGCGAGTGCAGCGGCTAAGCCTGTTTTATCCAAGCCAATCCCAATCGCAATACCACCCGCAACCAGCCACAACACATCCCAGTTAATCAGCTTGAGTTCTTCTTTACCCATGATGCCAGTGAGAGTAAAAACAGCCAGTGGAATGATAGAGACCACATAAGTGTTCATGCCATGCAGTTTGGTGGTCATCCACAATAAGATTGTCGCAGCGAAAGTGATGTAAACCACAATCGCTCGCCAGCTCTTTTTAAATTGTCCATCAAGCTTGAGAACCATATTTCTTTCTTTAGAAGGGAAGAGTTTTTGTAGGAGGAACCAAGCGATGGTGAGTTGGATGATCACAAAGGGTAAGCCCATCATCATCCAACTAAGGAAGTCGATACTGTTTTCGCCAGTTAGGTATTGCAGTGCGATCGCATTGGGTGGTGTACCTATTGGTGTTGCGATGCCACCAGTATTGGCGGCGATTGGAATACACAACACGAGCGCTTTAATCCCCATGTCGCCTTTTGGTGCAGAGGCTACGATAGGACCTAGCAATGCGAGCATCATTACCGTTGTTGCGGTATTTGACATGAACATTGAGAACACGGCGGTGATAAGCATTAAACCCAGCATAATAAAGCGCGGTTCTGTGCCAAATGGTTTGAGCAGCACACGAGCTAAATTGTTGTCGAGTTCGTATTTGGATGCGGATATCGCAAGAGCAAAGCCACCCATGAAAAGGATGATGATTGGTGACGAAAATGCACCGAAGATGTCGGTATATTTGATTAATTCACCGAGATCGTGTCCTGCTGGTGGGTTTCTAAATAGATGTAAACCCTTGTCGGAAATCATCACCAGTTCAAGCGCAATGATCAGAATTGACGTGGCGAATACTGGAACGGGTTCAAGCACCCACAGTAGAGCTGCTAGTAAGAATATCGCCAACAAGCGGTGTTGAATCAGCGTGAGGTCATCGATAGGTATGGAATCTATTGGCATGAATAACACGCCTAAGGGAATCGCAAAACAAATCAACAGCTTGACCAGAACGCCAATATTGAGTTTAGGCATGTACAAAGACCCCATGAATAAAATATCTTCAAATAGAGTAAGTTATCTGGATTTTTGGTACTTGGAGACGGGTTGTAAAATCGAAAAGTTGTTTAAGGTTTCGACAGTTGTTTTGCTTTTGGTCAATATTTCATCTGGGCAATTAGAGGCAAGAGTGAGAAGCAGCAGGTGGCTGGGCAGGGGGGAGGATTGAGGTTTGAAAGCTTGGGTTGTTAGAGCTTGAGTAGGAAACGAATTGGTAGAGTTCAGAAAAAGGCGCGTTCTTCTCTGATATAGAAAAAGTAACGCGCCTTTAAACTAAATGAGTTAACTCAGATCGTTAAGCTTGGTCAGTGTTCTCTGCTGAATCAACAGCTTCAGTCTCAACGTCTTTACCCGCAATGTGCGCGAAAGGAGTGCCTAGAACGGTTTTCTCACCATTCTGCATAGTGTCGTCAAACTTGATTGCATCTTTAGCAAACAGGTTGATAACCGTTGAACCAAGCTTGAAGCGACCCATCTCTTCGCCTTTCTTCAAGACAATAGATTTATCACCTTGTGCTGGGTAATCCCACTTGTAAACCGAGTTACCGCGAGGTGGCGTGATGGTGCCAGCCCATACTTGCTCGATGCTACCTACGATAGTTGCACCA
The DNA here is from genome assembly GCF_041439605.1 of Vibrio sp. 1F169. NCBI lineage: Bacteria > Pseudomonadati > Pseudomonadota > Gammaproteobacteria > Vibrionales > Vibrionaceae > Vibrio > Vibrio sp. 1F169. The sequence goes on from NZ_JBGOOI010000081.1 coordinate 15,482, forward strand.
ACCAGCACTTGTGCCATTGGGCCAAACTCAGTATCAAAGATACAAACCACACGCTCGTTACGTGCGAATAGGTTTGGAACGTTCTCTGCCGTTAACGGGTTAACTGAGAACAGGTCTCCGGGAACGTAGATCATCTGACGCAGTGTGCCGTCGCATGGCATGTGCACACGGTGATAATCACTTGGCGACAAGTAAAGCGTTGCGAATTCACCGTCTTTAAACTCATCGGCTAGGTCTGCATCACCACCAAGCAACTCACGTGCTGAGTAGTTATGGTTTTTAGCTTGAATCAGTTGACCATCAGTAATTGGGCCAAACTGACTTACACGTGCATCAGCAGGGTGAACAATAACAGAGTCACCTTCTGCGATAGGGCGCATGCCTTCTTTCAATTCACGTACGAAGAATTCATTGAATGTCTTAAAGTGTTTTGGATCGCTATGCAGAGCTTCATCCATGTTCACTTTGTATTGCTTGATGAACCAGTTAATGATCGCTGTCGTTAAACCACCCGCTTTAGCAGACGCCAGTTTACCAACTAAACGAGTCAGGCCATGTTGTGGGATCCAGTACTGCAATCCAACTTTAATCTTATCCATTGTATTAATTTTCCAATGCTAATTGTTTTTCAATTAAATCTGTCGATGACGGTTTAGGGCGCGAGATGTTACTTAAGTTCGCGCCAATTGTCAGTAAATGCACACATTTGTTCACAATAATGCGATTATAGATCCGCTTTCTTACTTCGTGAGTACTGACGGTTATCTTTGTTGTCAGCCATTGTTTCAATAATGCGATGGTAGCTAGCAAAACGTAAGCGGCTAATTTTTCCGTCTTCAACGGCTTCACGCAGAAGACATCCTGGGTCGTCATTGTGTTTACAGTCGCGGAACTTACAGCCACCTAGGTATGGCTTGAATTCAATGAAAGCATCTGTGACTTCATCGGGTTCTAAATGCCATAGGCCGAATTCACGTACCCCTGGGGAATCGATAAGATCACCACCAGAAGGGAAGTGATACAAACGCGCTGCTGTGGTGGTGTGTTGACCCAGTCCTGAGTTTTCAGAAACTGCGCCTTCTTCAATGTCCAATGTTGGCATTAGTGCATTCACTACGCTGGATTTACCTACGCCAGATTGACCAACGAAAATGTTGATACGATCTTTCAGTTCAGCTTCCAACTCTTTGATGCCGTAACCCGACTCTTTACTCACGAACATGACTTTATAGCCGATTTTCTCGTATATCTTCAGTGTTTCGCGGTATTCGCTAATTTGTTGTTCTGTCAGCAAGTCAACTTTATTGAGTACAACTAAAGGGGCGATATTCACCGTTTCAGAGGCGATCAAGTAGCGGTCGATGATATTAAGTGATAGCTCTGGTAGTACAGCTGAAACTATAACCATTTGGTCTACGTTTGCGGCAACCGGTTTGAGGCCGTCATAGTAGTCAGGGCGAGTTAGCATTGATGTTCTTGGCTCAACGGCTTCGACAACACCTGAGATGCCAGCCATTGACTCAAGCCCTGCGCGCCAAGTTACTCGGTCACCAGAAACTAAAGTCTCAATACTACGGCGTAAGTTACAACGGTGAACTTCGTTGGTTTCAAGATCTTCGATATCGGCATGTTGACCAAAGCGCGTAATCACGAGTCCGCTTTTTGTTCCGCCAAGCATGTTCTCGTCCCATTGGATAGAATCTTCTTTCTTGAGTCGCTTGTTCTGGTTGCTACGTACGCGACGTACCTGACCTTTGGTTAACTTCTTTTTTTTAGCCACAATTTTTCACTTAACACATCTAACTTGATGATTGGGAACTCAAACAGGATGTTGCTACTGGCCATATGATTTCGATGGCTCTAAAGCTAGTTTGAGTATAGTTATTTGGGTATAGTACCTCTTTTATACATAAACAAATAGGCGACGCCTTATGTCCTTTAGCGATCAGAACCTTATTTGGGTTGATCTCGAGATGACAGGACTTGATCCTGAAACTCATAAAATCATTGAAATTGCTACTATCGTTACTGATAGTGAGCTTAATATCCTGGCTGAAGGACCTGTTTTGGCTATTCACCAACCTCAGAGTGAATTGGACAAGATGGACGAGTGGTGCACAACGACTCACACCGGTAGTGGCCTAGTGAAACGAATTCAAGACAGTACAGTTTCAGAGCAAGATGCCATTCAACAAACGATTGAGTTTCTGGAAAAATGGGTACCAAAAGGCAAGTCACCAATTTGTGGTAACAGCATTGGTCAAGATCGCCGATTCTTATACAAGCATATGCCAGAGCTGGAAGAGTACTTCCACTACCGCTATGTTGATGTTAGCACCCTGAAAGAGCTGACTCGCCGTTGGAAGCCTGAAGTATTAGATGGTTTTTCTAAGTCGGGAAGCCACCTTGCATTAGACGATATTCGAGAGTCTATTGCTGAGCTGCAGTACTATCGAAAAACGATTATTAACATCTAATCAGATCAAATGTTCACGTTTATCTAACTTTTCAGGGACATAAGAGCTATTTTTTTTGCAAATATGTGTGCTTTTACAGCAGTTGAGTAAAAACTTGCTGATTTTTGCATTAAGGACTTGCATCACAAAAAAATGCTCTTATAATTCGCAGCCCTGAACGGCGAAAGACGTTTTCAGTTTGCGATACTAGCTCAGTTGGTAGAGCGCAACCTTGCCAAGGTTGAGGTCATCGG
>NZ_JBGOOI010000082.1:0-18050 GCF_041439605.1 Vibrio sp. 1F169
AGCAGCGGATTCCAAATCCGCGTGTTGGGAGTTCGAATCTCTCCACCCCTGCCATCTTCAAAGTGCATTATTTATGCATGAAAAAAGGCCACTCGTTGAGTGGCCTTTTTGCTATCTGCGATTTATTTTATCGACGTTTTCTTCGCTTCTTTGTGATGCTTTTTGCTTTCACAACACGCCCACCTTTGGCGAAGCGATACCCCTTCTTTAACGTGCCGTTTCTTTTTACCCCTGCTTTAGCCACTATTCTTACCTTCTAAAATTGTTTCAATGATGGTTAAGCGCTTATCTTGCTTCCAGAGCACTACGAGTAACGCTATCCAGGTCGGTGATAAGCCCATGCTGTTCAGTGAGACGAGTAGCTCCATTACTTACCCCTGAATTTAAATGAAAAGAACTCCAGTAAGTAACGCACCATAGAGCGAAACCCAAACGTGTCGATGACCACCGCACCCACTATGTACCAATAGTACTCGGGCACAAATTCCAACGCTTTGAACCCTTCTTGAACATACTCCGCATAGTCTGGGATAAACGACAAGATCAGAGGAACAAACACCACCAAGAGAATGAACTCATCTTTAAGGCCGCGATCTTTGAGGCTCACCCTATCTAAATCGGCGGCCTGTTCATCTCCAGACTGTAAACGCTTCACTTGAGCTTGGTGACGCTCTTGCTCGATCTCATCTTGTCGCTTGAGGGCATTCGCTTTATTGAGGCCGTGCTGCTTATAGGCATCAATGCCGCCAGTGATGAGGTTGGCGATGGCGCCTATCATGCGTAAACCCGTTTATCGAGTTCCACATGAGGCCCATCTTTAAAGCTGACCCAATCCCCACCCCAGACAATAGGCACATTCAGCTCTTTTGCCGCTTGTTTAAACGCCCAACTCACTTGTTCGTAATAACTAAAGCCCCACGTGACTTTGCTGTTTTCGTCATACACCACAAAATCAATCGCATGGCCTGACTGGTGCCGGCTTTTTTTACTGTAGCCATCGAGTTGGCTAGCGCCTTTTTTGAAGAGCGCATTTTGCTCTTCGGCCGTTCGCTTTCCCGAGGTAATGCCAAAATCAAACGGGGTTAACTCAATCGCCCTGCGAACCACGCGTTTGAGATCGCCATGAACCCCAATCATGCGAGACTCGCTTCTTGCTGATAACGCAAACTGACTGAGTGCTTTATCGACGGTTTTTTTGTTCATGAAATACACTCCTAGTAAAGTGAAGAGCACAACGAGCGCACTCAACTTTTTAATGGTCATTATTCGAAATCCGGTAACTGGGTCACGAGTAAGGCTCTGGCTGTCTCACGCTTGGAGAGAACCTCTTGGGGGACGTCCGCACCGTTTTCTACTTGGCGTACTAAGTAAAAATCGGTCGCATCAAGGTAATGTTTAGCCTTTGCGCGCCTTTCAGATTGTTCTTTATTTTGTTGAGCCTCTAGTGACAGGACAAAAGCCTCACCAGTCCATCGGTAGAGTTCGGGATTAACGGCGACGTCTTGCGTCAGTTGGACCTCTAAACTGATTAATTGAGTTGACGCTTGAGGCGCGTTGATCGTGACAATTCGCCCCTGCGTATCGACCTGTATCATCGCTCTAACTCCTTAAAGGTCGTTCGAGACACAATGCACACTTGAATATCAATATAATTGCAAGTAAATATGATTTTTTTCGCGTTGCTCGGTGTTAAAATAGGAATAAAATAACATCGCCTTGCAAAGCCAGCCACAAAGGGAACTACCATTGCCCTATGGCTATTAGCTATCATCTCGTCATGATCATCAAAGCATTGAGACCAAAAGACGACTTGATCTAAGTTCCTTGAATTTTCGCTATCCAACCAACCCACTCGTACTTCCAGTAGCTCTACATCATCTGACAGAGAAAACTCTACTTGTCGGTTTGTGGCATCTGAAACTTGAGCATACTGGTTGCTTAATACTAATGACTGAAAACCACCGTTTCCCGTCTTATCACCACGACTGCCAATAGGATTGTGAAGTTCAAACATTAGATAAACTCCCCAATACGAACACCATTCCCAGCAACGCCTTCCAATGTAATGGCTTCATTGCTTTTGATAAGTACATGACCACCGGCGACAACCTCAATAAACCCTTGAACCAAAACAGAGCGATCATTATCTTGATAGGTTTGAATAAAGAGTCCTTTCCGCTCTTCATTTCCCGCAATGCTTTGTTCATCTCCCGTTAAATCCAGATAGCCCGTATCGACCTTTTGCAAGGTGTAAAGCTCAGCAAGCTTCTTCACAGTTAGCGTGTCATTTTGAATGCGTGTCTTCACTTCTGCTTGAACGGCACTGACAGTGATGGGGGTTAAAATTTCGCTAATCGCGACGGAATTATTAATGTCGATTTTTTGCGATGTGGTGCTGATGGGAATGTCCGCCACTTGATATTCAACCGTGACCGGTTCCGCCTGATGGTTAAAAAGTTCAAGCTCATCAAAACGAGTGATATCCACCGTATCACCCCGCCCGATTTCTGTAGGACGTAACGCGTCTCCGCGAAGCATGAGGGAATGGCTGGCTTCACGAATGATGAGGTATTTGCCCGCCTGACCTGCATTAAATTGAATGCTTTCGCCTGGGCTTAGGGTTTGGAGTTGTTTCATTTATTACGCTCCGCCACTAAATAGGCCATGGTGATTAACGTGCCAAGAATGCCGACCATAAGAGACACGTTCTTCAACAGCTCATTATTGCTTTCGTTCTCACCCGTTTGCTCTCTTGCTTTGGACGCGTTCGCCATGGCAATCGCGGCTTTGGTGGTTTCCGTTTGTTGACCCGCCATGGATTTAATCGAATCTATCGCGTGCTCACTCAGGTTCGTGTTTGCGCCTATCGCGTACTCACTAAGGTCAGCGTTAGTTCCTAACGCACTCTCACCAAAACTCAATGCCTCTTCGAGGGCACTTTCACCAAAATTAAACGACGTATCTACGGTCTCTGACGCCAAATCTAAGGCATTATTACCAAAGTGAAACGCTTCTTCCGCGGTCTTACCCGCCACCGCCATGGCGCCGTGGTCCGTCATGCTTAAATTAATGTCAGAGTTTTCTATTCCTGACAGAGCAAAGCCATTGTTATCACCACCAATCCCCTGACTGTTGCTTTTGTTGGTGGTCGTGGTGATGGTTTTCGCATTGCTCTTTGATTTACTCCGTCCACCCATGTCATCAAACCTTATTTGTAATACGTGCTCATTCTTGTGGGTCTCAATCTCTCGTACGGGCAATTGCAATTTACGTTGAATGTAGCGATAAGCACCGCGTTGATTAAAGTGGGCGCGAATCGAATCAAACCCATTCGCCACTCCGTGATTGAGGGCACTGAGCGTCCCCATGGCCATGTCACCCGCTAAAGCGACCACAACCAGCTCCTTAGCGCCGGTGGGGGATTGCTCACCGCGCAGCAACATAAACGTGTCTTCGACTCGATAGAGGGACTCTCGCCCCGCTTTTACTTCAATTTCAGCCTTCTTTAGGTAGTCACCAAGCGCTTGACTTAACCTCGGCTTGGCGTTTCCCCACGTTTCAGGAATTAAGTTACTTTCGAGTGAAAACATACAGCGCAAGAAGCGCGACGAGCGCTATTCCCCACCACGGTATGCCGTTATGACTGCCAAAGTTCATTGCGCCGGCCGTAAAGCCGCTGTTGTTGGTGGTATTGGAAGTGTTCCCTGACGTTGCGGGTCCCGAAGACCCGCCCGTCAAACCACCGCCACCCGTTAAAGAAGTCAATGAGCCTAGCATGAGCGAAATACTCCCGATTTATAGGCAAGGTAGAGCAAAGCCATCACCGCAGTCGCAGTTAAGGTTTTTTTGAGCCCCTGACTCACTCCAAACCCGAGTGCCGTTCCCAGCCCCAGACCGCCCAAACCGATGAAAAGTAATGGCATGCGCTAATCCTTGAAGAGAACAATGAGAAGAACCACCACCAAGAGCGCCGCTATCCCACCGCCCACATAAAGCAGGGTGTTATCTTTCACCACGGCAGAGCCACCTTGTGGCGTCGTCACGGCATTGCCGTTATTGTCGACCGCCGGGGTATTTGGCTGCTGCGTGGTGTTGGGATTGGACGAATTGGCGTTGTGACCAAATAACCAATCGGCATTTTCGCCCACGCTATCGAGTGCACCCTCACCAAACTCCAACAGGTCATCAAAAAAGCTCATGCGCGCTCCTTAGTATTTACCTGTGAGCATTTCAGGGCGAACCACTTTCACCGATTCAACCAAAATAGGGATTGAGCCGGCGACGTCACTCGTGGTCACTGAAAATTTCAAATTAGAGCTGTGTTGTGTAGGGAAGAGCTCATCAATAGAAAAACCACGCACAATCGGATCAAAGTGAAAGTAACCCGCTTGCGGGGTACGTTCGTTTCGTTTAGCGTTCGCTTCATTGATGAATTTGTTGGCTTCGTACTCTTTCACAAAGTCACGTTCCACCTCGAGCTTAGTGATCCCCGCGTACATAAAGTGCGCACGACGCAAGCTGATTAACGGACTTGAGACTAAGCTCGTAAATTCGTTTACCCCTTCCGCGTTCGCTGGCATGGTTTCACGCTTTATCATTGGAACCAAGATTCGGGCAGGTTGCGCATTGGTGACCCAAGCATGAACCTGAATAGACAGGGGATCGCCGCCGGCTTTCGCCTTGAACTGAACATCCAAATGGATGTTATCGCCCGCTTCTGTCACCAGCCCCGTGTAGCGAACCCCATTTTTAGTGCGAGCGGTAATATCACTGAATGGGATCACGTAATGGCCGGTGGTATGAGCACGTTGCTTGTAACGCTCTAACATGAGGATCTCACTGCCCGTTAAGACATAGATTTCTTCTGCGTTCAGCGTAATAGACAAGCGTTCAATCTCGGCGGCCTCGGCATTCGTCTCTAACACTAACTCATGGTAAGTCGGCCCAACAGGAATAGGCAGCGTGCCTTTTTGTCCCCAAGCGGCCCCGACCATGGAATTCAGTTTGATTGGTTTTACTGACATGTTTGTCTCTCCTTAAAACCAGCCACGTTTGCCGTTGATGAGTTGTTTGACTGCTTCTAACGTTGAGACGTTATTAATGATGGCAATCATCAGTAAGGTCAGGACAACAGCAATCAAGATGTTTTTATGCTGAGCTTTCATACACTCCCCTGTCTCTCGACGTTGGATCTTGAATAATCAAATGAAGTGTTTATCAAAGAGGAAAAAGGTTGAAAAAGAAAGGAAGCGTTACCTATAGGTTAGATGGGTAACCTATAGGTTAAAAAGGGCGGTTACCGGTAGTTCAAATTGAGTGTTGAGCCTGACTGACAGTTCAACGCCTTATGCTCAATATTACCAATACCATCACGGATCAAGAGGTATTCCGCGATCGGTTTCCCGATACGTTGCTTGTTGACCTTAGCGGATTTCAACGTCGCAATAGTATTCACATCCAACCCGCGTTTATCTGCGATCCATTGAGCATCACTCAGAGAATTAACTGCGCCCACCCACCAAACACTGGATTGCTCGGTCACGGTTTTCGGTACCTCTTGGCCGCGCTGAAATATGGAGTGCACCACAAGGCCATACTGACGCCCGCCACGCAACAGCTCACCCGCACGACCTCGAAGTTTGCCAGAGGTTTCTACGCAGGAGGCTAACTCTTCAATCACCGTATAGAGCCGGCTAGCGCGGCCGTTCCCTACCGACCACACCACCGACGCGAAAAATTCCAACTCTCCACCGGTTGCCCCATTGGCTGGAATGTACGCCAACTTAAACGAGCCGCCACGACGACGCGCCATCACCAGCGATTTCACAAAGATTAAGCGTGATGAGGTGCCGTGGCACATTTGCCCTTGAAACTTATTTCCCGCGTAGTTGGTGTAGGGGTCAAAAAAGACCGCTTGTGCGGTTTTCGGGATTAACCCCAAATGCTTAACCGCTGAGGTTTTTCCCCCTCCCGTTCCCGCCACATAAAGGGTGTGCTCGGCATCAAAGGACGGGTTAGCATTAACGGGATTCGGTAGGGCTAGGGGTTTGGGTTTGTTCACTTTCGGTCTCCTTGGCTTGCATCAAGGCAGCCATTTGTTGTTTGGACGCGTAGATCAAGCCCAAAACTGCAAGCAGCAGCGTCGCCTCTTCGATGTAGTCCCCAAACACTCCCATCAAGGTTGAGCCATGTTTGGCAAAGACCGGCTGCGCAGCATCGATAACGGCTTGTTTCCCTTTACCGTCGAATTCAAACTCAACCCCTGAAATCATGGACGTGGCTTGTTCGGTTAAAGCGAACACAATATCCAGTAAGCCCGCCATGGCTTCGGTTTTATCTTCGGTTACCGTTTCGGTTGAGCCGGTTAGGCTAACTGGTTCGCTTTCGGTTTGCTCTTGCTGTTCAAGCTGATCAATGACCGCGCCAAAATCCCCCCAATCATCCACTGCCGCTGACTCCTCCAACAAGACTTCATTCGTTTGCTCCATGCTCACCCCCTTGCGTTGGTTCGGTTGGGGCTTTCGGTTTAGGTAGCAGTTGAGAAAATGCCCAGATGAGGAAGATAACCGACACCAACGCTGCTACGACTCGTTTAAAGGAAAACTTGCCTTGGTTTTTTTCTGTTTCTTCATCGCTGCCCGTTTCGGTTACCGCTCGGTTGGAAACCGCGTCTTTACTGGTTTCTTGTGTTTCTTCCGGTTCGGTTAACCCCTCGGTTAGTTCGGTTACCGCGTCGGTTACCTCTGTTCGGTTAGGTTCGGTTATCAAAACCGGATCAACCACCGACAGTTTATCGGTGACTGTCGGTTGAAGTTCGGTTGAGTCAGCGACAAGATTCGCTTTAATGAACTTAGTCACTTCATGGCTATGTGAGCTGTTACCGCACTTTGGGCAACGGTAATACATCAACCCGATGTTGCGGCTGTTTTTAGGCGGCTCCCCTGTAGCAATCAGTTTCCCTTCACCCACTTGATGAGCGCTGGCGACCGACTGACAAACCGGGCAAGAGAGATACCCACGGATTGGGTTTTTATGTTCAGCCATGATCCACCTCTGCACTTTCCATCTCATCAAGCTGCTGCTTTTGAACCTCTACCACTGCACGGTATTTCAGGCGAGCGACCCCATTGAGCTTGTCGAGGTGCTCAAGCTGCTCAAACAAGTTGACGGGAAGCCCTAATACCTCCAGTGAGAGGTTGCCACTCATCAACATCCCCATGGCTTTTTTCATGAGTGCGCCGGTGTCCATTTCTTTAAAACGGTCAATTTCCACTTTCAGGCTGGCGGTCAGCTTGTCAGCCGCATCGAGGGCGGCTAAATCTCGCTGACACTCCTCAAGCGATAGTCTTTTCATTGTCTTCCTCTGTCTCTCGACGTTGGCTTCGTGGTTAGTGAGCAGCTCCTAGTACGTGAACATGCTCACCTGCATCCGTAACAAACGGCACGCCCTTGTTAATTGCATTTAAAGCGGCAAGCTCGTTCATTGGAATAAAATTACATTCATGCGATAAGTTTTGTTCGGTGATTAAAATCTGTTCACCGACAACTGGCATATTGTAGCTGTAAAAATAAATCGCTTTAGTGTTGATAGATATGTTCATAAAAGTTCCTGTCTCTCGACGTTAGTTAAAATGCCCCTGATTCACATCGTTGGCGTGGGTTAAGTGACTCCCAACCGTCCGTTGATAAGGCTGAGAGTGGTGTGCTTATCAATGGGGATTTTCGCCCCCATCGACAGCGGTTTGAGTAAGCATTGAACCCCTTTAATGCTCCATCCGGTCACGTCCATCAGCGCTTTTTCGAGTGGGGATATCTCCATTTCCGGAGGTGGGTTACACTTATTTTCAGTGCTCCAAGGGACAGCGCTCCGCGCTTTTTTCCACGCGTCCACATCGCACTTCGCCACCACCGAAAAGTGATCGCGGCAGGTCTCGATCACGTGACCTAACCATTCCAACCCGATCACCCGTTTGGTGGTTTCGCCGTACTGGTTAATCTGCGTTTCATGGGCGAGGCGCAAATCCCCAATGTGCTGCGTAAATTCTTTCCATCGTGATTTATCCGCATGCTCATGTAGGTCGATTAACGCTTCATCAATCGCCACATCGGCTTTGTTCGCGCGTCTCAGCTGGCGCCATAGACCAACCGCCGGAGAGCCCGATTGTGAAAACTGTTTAATTCCCCAAGCGCTGGCCCAAGCGCGGACAGAAAGAGCCTTACTGGCCGCGTTACCCTCTGGGAGGTGCGCCCCGTTGATGTTCTTAGAGATGTATTTGATGATGTAGCCAGTAGCGCTACCTTTTTTAGGGTTGCAAGGTTTCGCGTGAAAACGGGCTTTGCGTTTCTTTTTGTTGTAGAGCTCGTCGGCATCTTCACTTCGGGCGATATTTGCACAAATGCGCATGAGGTCGGCTTTGTATTCTGCAGGGCAATAAACAAAGGCATGAAGATGAGGTGTCCCGTCTTTATGGGGCTCGGCCACCCGTAGGCCAAACCAAGGAATGTCTTGTTTGGCGAAGTGGGCGCGGGCGAGTCTCCATTGCTCCATCAGGTTTTGATGCGCTTCTTTGACGGTGCAGCCGTTCCACTTAGGCGAATTGCGGTGATATTGGGAGGGCAACGTCCAAGTGATGAAGACCCCTTCGAATCCCATATCGATCGCCCGCTCTTCATCCCCGCGACTGCGAACCACCAACTCAATGTATCGATTTTCTGGATTGGCGGTCGTACGAGAGGCCACCTCATCGAGATTGAATTCTTGCAGGGTGTCGTGGTTGATGACCACCATGCTTTTCATGAAGGCTTCGGACTCGCGTAATTGCTGCTTGAAGTTGGAGAGAGTCAGGCGCGACACATTGCAATGTTGGCTGGGTTGTTCCCCGACATTGCCAAGGGTGACTTGAGCATGTTCAATGTAGCGCTTGCGAAGGCGTTTGAATTTACGCACTAAGTTTTTAGGGTCTATACAACGACGAATCGCGCACTCTAATAAGATCTCAGCGTCACGAACCGTGAGTGTTTGACCGATATCACGCGTGTCGGCACTCGGAGGCTCGATGAAGACCTTGAGTATCAAGTCTCGGATTTGTTCAAAGGCATAATGCAGGGCGTGATAGTAATCGGTGGGGCTCTCAGGAATGCCATCAATACGCGCTTCGGTGTCGGTCACGGCAATATCATTGATGATATCGACAAAGGCCACGGTGAGTTGAATGGCGAAATTTTTAAGCGCATCATCGCTCATCAAGATGTCGTGCGTCAGTTCGAGCGGTTTGGGCTCATGGCTGACGAAGCCAAACGGAAATTTTTGGGTAAAGTGGTGGGCGACCTTATCCACAAAGCTGACGCGTTCGGTGATGAATAAGGTGAGATTACGGTCGGTCGGATTGCCGCGTTTTTTACGTAGACCTAATTTAAGTTCCAGATCTTGACGCATCATCACCGGCAGGTGCGCCGTGAGATTGGAGACATACTGACTTAACGACAGAGTGATGTTGGGTTGATGGAATCGATTGTAGGTACTCATAGTCCAACCTTAAGTTTTTCCTTTACTCACTGTTCCCCAAGGCTCGATACAACCTCGTTCGGTGCAGGTGTAATTCAAGGGTTTAGGTGTCGGTTTAACGCGCTTTTTAATGCCATGCTTTTCTCTTAGCTTCGATATTAAGAAACGCGCTCTCTCGGTTTTTTCTGGGTCAAAGTCTTTGAGCCCTTCCATGTCGGGGCAGGGCTTGTGGATAGGGTCAGTGATAGGTAAGTCAACACTGGACACGGCCTCTTGGTAAGACACATTTCCCATGAGCATTACTTTGGTAAGTCAGGCCACGGACTGCCTGAATTCATGATGCGATAAATATCATCTTCATTCTCTTTTTCATTCAGAGAATCGGCATAGAATCCCCAATAACGCTTTACCCTTTCCGCTTTGCCGTCTAAGCCGGTATCGAGGCATTGAATGAACGCAAATCCGCGCCCGTGGGTTCGGGCAAAGTGGATCTGGCATTTTGGGTGATTGTTGTCATAGACAAGGTTGTTTTCGGTTTGGACTTTCATTGGGCTAACTCCTTGCAGGGTGCTTCGTTGAACAAGTACATCTTTGTGCAAGCGTCATCGATGGATTGGGCTAAGCGGTGTTCGCCGCTGGTTTCGGCGTAGACGCGAACTTCATGTAAACGCTCAAGAATCGATTCATGAATGAGCTCAGACTGCGCTTGAGACACCAAGCTTGAAGGGGTGCTTTCTTTTAAGCAGTGCATATCTTGGTGATACGCCTCTACCCAAAAGCGGTAAAGGTGTTGAGTGACGTCGGCGTGAGTCATGAGCTTATCCTTGTACGACTATGCGCAAATCACCCTCAAGCGGGATGATGGCAAGATTGGTGGCCATGAAAGACGCAGGGTGACCGGCTCGGTCTTCCATTTCTGACACGGCGTGCGAGAAATTCGAAGAGTGCTCATTGGCTGGCACCACTTCCACCGGTAGGCATTTTTGGTTTGAGAAGATTTGGATGAGAGGGATCATGATTTCTTCCTCAATATCGACAGTTTGAATTGTCCCGCTTCCATACGAGCCGCGAGTTCGACGAGGTCGACATACCGCTTCCCTGCATCGAGTTCTTTTTCCACTTCGGGTAAATCGGCGTTATCAAGACGATCGAGTACCTGTCTTTCACTCATTCCGTGAGAACGTGCAAATAAAGGCACAGACATGAATAACGCGGGCAGCATTGGCATGTGATATCCTCGTAGGTTTGATGATTTTCGTGAAATACACGGAAATAGAGTTACTTATTCTGCTACGTCATTTGTAGTAGTTGGTATTTAAGCTACGTCATATGTAGTAGTGGGGTCAAGTGTGGAATTAGGAAAAAAAATCAAAGCGATACGAATTGCGGAGAGGTTAAGTCAGGAAGAAATGTCACAACTTATTGATATATCAGTAGGAGCTCAGCGAAATTATGAACAAGAAAGAAGAGAACCAAAAGGTGATTTTTTGATGAAGATCACAAAGCATGAGCGCTTCAAAAAGTATACCTATTGGTTGATGACCGATGAAGTTCTCCCTGAGTCGGGCCAGATTAGTCCCGACTTCTCTATACTATCAGAGCTCGGAATTGTCGAAAAAACAACCAACAACAAGAAACTTGCCTAACGGTTTGCTTGCTTAAATACTATCGATGGGGGAAGAATGATTTTAAAGAAGAATGCGAATTATTATTCAAGTCTGGCCCCTAATCAGGTATTTGATAGTGAGCGAAAGGCCATGCAACTTGATAAGCGGTTGGCCTTAAAACTTGAGCGGGAATGTGCAGGGAAAGACTTTCGAACGCTGGATGAATTGATCACGCTTTGGTATCGAATGCACGGTAAGACGCTACGCGATCACATTCGGCTAAGGAAGAGTCTTTATCGAATATCAGAGCGTTTAGGGAACCCCATTGCGAGCGATTTTACGAGTAAAGATTTTGCGCACTATCGAGAGCAAAGAAGCATTGAAGTGACGACGACCACGATAAACCGAGAGCATGCCTATCTTAGGGCGATGTTTAACGAGTTGGAGAGGTTAGGGGTGATTGAGTTTGAGAACCCGCTGAGTAAAATTCGTCAGTTCAAAGAGCGTGAAAAAGAGTTGAGGTATTTGGAGCATGATGAGATCGCAAGGCTATTGGGTTCTTGTCAAACAGTCAGCAATCGGTCTTTGGTGTTTATCGTGAAAATTTGCTTAGCAACGGGTGCTCGGTGGGGAGAGGCGGAAAGTCTAAAGCCCTCACAAATCAAAAATAATCAGATCACGTTTTTGAATACCAAATCATCCAAGAATCGCACCGTACCGATTAATAAAACGCTTTATGATGAACTAACCGCTCTTGAGTCTATCAGTGAAGAGAGGATGTTTTTAAACAGCTTATCGGCTTTTCGAAAGGCGGTTTCAGAAGCAAATATTGACTTACCGAAAGGGCAAATGACTCACGTTCTACGTCATACCTTTGCGAGTCATTATGTGATGAGCGGCGGCAATATTGTGAAGTTAAGAGATGTGTTGGGTCATAGCGAAATAACAACGACCATGCGTTATGCGCATCTAGCCCCTGAACATTTAGAAGAGACTTTGATGCTGAATCCTTTGAATCAGCATCAAAAACCGACTGATTCTTAACTCGTTTGTCCCAGAGTATTGCGGCATAACACGTCTCTGGACAAAAGCACGTTAGAGTATGAATTCTAACGTGCCAAAATTGGATTAGAAAAAGTATCTTTAAGCCTTAAATACTGTTATGTGCGTTCGTTAAGTTTGGACGTAAGGATATGGTTTTCCCATTGTCCTGCAATTTTTAAGTACTTCCTAGCGACACCTTCTTTCTCGAAACCTAGTTTAAGCAGCACTCTTTCACTCGCTACATTATGTGGCATGTAAGTCGCCATTATTCGGTTAAGACCAACGATATCAAACATGTAACCTATCGATGCTTCGAGTATTTCGGTCATATAACCTTGACCTTCAAACTTTCTAGAAATGGAGTAACCTAAAAAGCAGGCTTGAAAAACACCGCGAGCTATACCTGTGAAACTGCAAACACCAACAATTTCGCCTGCATCTTTATCCAAAGCTACAAACTTAACTTCACTACCTTTCTCAAACGCAGACTCACTGTTTTTACACTGAGACAGCCAGTTGTCTAAAGTATAAAATTCATCTGTACGAAGTGGTGACCATGGAGCTAAATGCTCACGATTTTCGAGTTGGTATGCAAGCATATCTGAAGCATGCTTACTGGACATCACTTCAATTCGAGTCCTTGCCGTATCTATCATTTTTCCTCCGAGCACATAACGCTTATTAGTCGACAAACTGTCGTCTTTTTCTTCTATATAATGCACTCTTAACCATATTGGTTCAATTAACAATCAATAAGTTAAAGTAAGACAAGGGATACTAAGCTGCAAAATGTCGCCTAAAAACGGGAACGCTAAGTTCTCAACTCAAGTGGATAAGTTTGAATAGGTCAAACTCAGATTAACAAGATATGAATGAGTAAAAGATCTAAAACTAAATGGGGCAAAAGTGAGTCAGAAAATTCCGAGTGCTTAAATGAGTCTAACTTATAGAATTGTAGCTAAATAAAATACCGAAATAGACGGAAATACGAGTTGTTTGGTTTTTTGATGACCATAACGTTCTGTTTTTATTGTTGGTTTTGTAGAATTCCAAATCCGCGTGTTGGGAGTTCGAATCTCTCCACCCCTGCCACATCTTCCCTTAGGGGATATGAAAAGCCTCAACTTCGGTTGAGGCTTTTTGCCATCTAGTATTATGAAAAATAGAGATTTTCAGATCTCTTACCTATCAACCCCATCAAAAGCTCATCAGAAGCGCTCATAAAGCCTCTCCAAAATACTTCCGGTACATATCCTGAACTTTCAGCTTCAACCTCGTGGTGAGCTATACAGCTATGAATAGAGCTTGCGGCTACTTAGGGTGAATATTGCCACAAACACCTTTCATAGAAATTCGACAACGGTATGGTCCATATCCGGTCATGTAGTTGGAGTCGGTGGCCGATATAATATTTATGGTTTGGTAGGAAATACGATTACATTATTTGGTATGCACCCTGACTGATTTTCGATCTCCCACTCTTCGTTAACGGTATTCATCTCTAAGGTGGTGAGATCTCCCGACATAGATTGCTTAAGTTGTCGTATACGCTCAGAGATACTTCTAACTTGCTTTTCATCGTATTCACAGTAGTTTCGTAACCAATGAAACAACATCTGGTTCGCAGGATAGATCATGTCCTTAAGCCCTTTATATTGCTTAGGCATGCTATTCATATCCGCATCAAAGCACATAACTTGTTCAGTATCAGGCAAGCATCCGGAGTTCTCAGCTGTATCCTTAAAGAACCAAGTTATTTCGTTGAGATGTGACTGTAAACTTCTGTCCGAACGAGTAAAGAAGCGGTACTCGTTATTCAACCTTAAGAATTTCTTCAACATCGGGTCAAAAGTATCATCATTCATGATCATTAGATCTTCGCCAAAATACTGTACTAAGTTGGCTATACGTTCAATAAAGTCAGTGATAAATCGTTGGTGCTCACCTTTCTTCAGGTCTACGAAGGTCATTACATAGCGAGTATCCTTCTCTATAGTAAAGATAATAGGTTTACGCTGGACTCTGATCACATGTACTAACCATTCGCTGATTTCTTTGGGCGTATTGCCGTCGTTATCTTTTAGATGGTAGATATCATCTGATATCAATTTACAGGGAGTAGGATCGATTGGTGATATCTTTTCTCCTTTTCGAGTTACGGTGAAGAAATCACTAGCAGCTTTAGTACAGTTGAAAATCAGCATGGTATGTTTTTTCTAGTTGTTTAAGTTGTATCAGGTTAAAGGCTGTTTCAGTAAAAGCCAACCTGTAGATAGTACGTAAACGACCATGGAGTTATGATTTTCGTCATTAGTATATGCTGTAACCTTTGACTGTACTGATATCCAACGATAAATCTCAGTCCTTGTTATAGCAATGTAGGAGTGTTGCCGATGTTTGTTTATTGATGTTGTGGTGATGATTAGAAGTGAGATTACAATGCTGAGCAAAACGAGAATGACGGCAATATACTATTGCTAAAGACAGTATCTGAAATTTATCCCTGAGTCCCACCATAACAATCCACCTCAACTTCTTCCACATACTACCTCCCTCACATTCGAGTATAAGTGTCCCTTCAAACATATATAAAAATTAAGTGACTGATAGAAATAGGAGTATTTTGTCATGACGCTTAATAGAACAATCAACCTGACCAATTCGATAATGAAAACCTTATCTGGTCCCAGTGCGGACTCTCGCTCTAACGATTTGGAGTGGTCTGACGGTGGAGGAGATAACAGTGTAATTGGTTTGAAGGTGCTCGTTGGACGTACAGGGAATCGGCGCTTCCATTTACGTTATTTGTCACCTGTTAGCCGGAAGAAATCAAGCATCACCATTGCTAGGTGGCCAGATTTAACAGTAGAAGAAGCAAGAGCTAAAGCGCGTAAGCTCAAGGTACAAATCGCTGAGGGTATTGATCCAAAGATTGAACGAGATTCTCGCTCTGCCGTTGTGATGCCTGATGTGTACACTTTCTTCCACGAAACCTATTTACCGTGGGCTAAAACCCGTAAGAAGTCATGGAAAGATGATGAAACACGGTTCTTGCGATGTAAGTTAATCTATAAAATCCACATGGATAGGCTCTCAGCACACGCAATCATGAAGCTTCAATCCCACCTCACGACTGAAACTTACAAGGGTAAACCTTACTCTGTTGGAACGAATAATCATGTTATCGCGTTAGTTAAGGTGATTTGTTCACTGTCTTCTAAGGTTCTTGATACTCCAAACCATGCGACTAAGGTTTCTTTGATGCCTGTTAATAATGCTCGGACTCGTTTTCTCGATGTGAACGAGACAGCTCTACTGATAAAGGTTGCTAGAATTTACTACTGTAAGGTGAAAGGTAATCTGATTGCGTTGTTGTGGCTAACAGGTTGTCGAATATCTGAGTTAATGGAGAGGCAATGGGGTGACGTTGACTTTGATAATCGTACGCTTTTCATCAAATTGACCAAGAATAAGAAGCCGCATTTGGTCTATTTATCACCTCTAATGTTGGAGTTGTTTTCTGAGCTTTGGAAGTTGAAGCAGCCCGGTAATCCGCATGTCTTTCCCGGTAGTCGAGAAGGGACTCATATCTCACCCCCACGTAAAGCGTTGAAGTTGATACTGGATCACGCTGGTATCGATCCTGAAGGTGTTGTTTTCCACACTGCGAGGCATTCGGTAGCGAGTAATCTACTGAACTCTGGGATGGATATTACGTCGGTTCAACGTGTTTTAAACCATGCTGATATGTCGAGTACCTTACATTACAGGAAATTTGATAAGACAGCATTAGAACGTGGAGCGAATGCCTTGTCTGATATGGTCGAGAGAGCCAGTGAGAATCTAGTGTTACCCGAACTTAAAGTAGTTTGACCTATATATTCTATTAACGATAGCCCCTGAATAGTGAGTTCTATTCAGGGGCTTTTTTGTATCTGGAATTTAGATGGAGAGATCGAATGAAAATTGTGAAAAGTCTTATTGATGCTGAACAGTTGGAGTTGCCCTTACCGATTAAAGAGCAATTGATGTATCAGCTATTGCTTCCTTGGTCTGGTGATCGTGATGAGGCTGAGAAATTTTGGGAGGAAGTTTCCACCTGCCTGATCTTGATTGAGCGAGGTGATACCGACCAAGACTTAGCTGACGTTAATGAAGATACTGAGGTCATTCTGTCATATGCGATAGAAAACCCTGAGTTTGTCATTTTGCTACCAGATGAGACTGAATCCTATGTCTTTGCATGCTGTGTCCATGCTGACGATGGGAGTGGCAGTTTTGTTATGGGTTCCACGAGTAACGCTACCCAAGCGATTAAAACGTTAATTGAACTGGCTGAATAAGGAGAAATTTGTATGAGCCAAAAGGTTGAAAAGGATAACGATGTTGATTTGTTCACCATTGTTAAAGAAGGTCAGAGTCCAAAGCTCAGTCCTAAATCTGAGAGCTTTCTAGAGTACCAGATTGCCTATAAAGAAGTTGATCAGGAATTCTATATACGTGTTTCTAAAAACTCGTCGTCAGGGTTGTTCTCGAACAGCTGGGTGCGTCTTGAAGCTATCTTTACACTGCTCGATGATCAAGTAGGTAAAACCCTCAAGTCGACAGCGTTGAAGCCAATAATAACAGGTGGAAGTAGTAATTCGTGTGGGTTCTTAGCGGCTATCCTGCGAACTATCTCTATCCTCGATCCTGTACCCGATAATGTGTTCTTACATCAGGTGTCTGAGCGCTATGAAGTGGTGAAGACTGAGCTTCGAGCATTAGCCTCTAACCCTGATTAACCTTTCATACCTAGCCTCGTCCTGAGGCGGTTTACTTAATTATTACAACGAGAATTTATTATGAACTTAACTCTTCAATTTGATGTTGAGCGATTTTTGCTACCGATTAGCATAGACCTTCAAAATGCTTTAAACCGTATTTGTAACGAGTCGGGAAAGGTGTCGTCCTCAACTCAAGCTGTAACCGTCAACTTTCGAGAGCGTGCTTACAGTCCTGAGAACGGTGGCTTCCACCCTGTCGAGGTTCGTATCACTAGGCTTAACGACCAATGGGTTTTCGACTACATCACTGACTTTTGTTACTGTGGATTGATGCCTGAGCTAGAGAAAGAAATCGACTTTGATTTTGGTCATGGTGTGGCTTACATCCGTTACATGGGTGAAGTTCCCATTACTGAATCCAGTGTCGCTGAGTTCTATTCGATGTGGGAGAGTAATTTCCTGTCGTACCTATCAATGGATTGCTTTGATGAAATTAAGGTAATGGCGGAAGAGGCATAGAGCTTATTAGTGGTGTGATAAACAGGAACTTGACCGGAGCGAGTAAAGGAAAAATGCTCTGTGGTTTTGTCCTGTTCATCAGTTCATGTGGGTGAATGTGTGATGGGGTCTTAGCACTTAATTGATAAACCTAACTCAAGGATTGTACATCCGTTGTACCGTGTTGGAACGTTTATGTACTGATGGAAACTCCCATTGCGTCGGTGGCAATGGGAGGGAATTTGGTGGTGCTAATTTGAAAAGTGTTATCTAGCGGATAATGATTTGGTGAGATCTTATCGGAGCCTCAGTTATAAAATTACTAGGGCGTGTTGATCTTTGCTGTACATTTCGCGTTCAACAATACATCGGTAGCCACATTAACATGAATGCCAGCGATAACATGTTGGCATAATTCCTTTCTAGCTTGTCATATCTACTTGAAATAGCTCGATAATGCTTAATTCTCCCAAAGGCATTTTCGACCAAGTGACGATACTTGTATAGACACCAATCCATACTGTCTTTGTCTATATCTTGTCCGTAATTGCGTTTAGCAATTACCGTTTCTCCGCCACGTTCCTTAACAAAAGTACGGAAAGGTTCGCTGTCATATCCTTTATCACAAAC
>NZ_JBGOOI010000083.1:0-17268 GCF_041439605.1 Vibrio sp. 1F169
ACAGCTCGGAAGGATCCTTCAACCGATCACTTTGGCTTTAACTGATCGGCATTACGACCTTAGGTCGCTCTTTTTAAATCATCGTTGTAGCAATAAGTTATCCGTACCAGTTTCAGTGAATGTGACTATGGCTCACTACCTGAGTCTTAGTTTCAGTGAAAGCGACGTCATCAAGTTGTAGGTTGATACGTTCAAGGTGACTTTCCAGTTTTTGACTTTTCTTAAACAGTTTTTGCTGCTTCTTAATCATCTTCGCGAGCTTTTTGTTGTACTTCTCTTGTTTCTTAGCCGCTTTCTTCGCTCGCTTGAGGTCGGCTTTTTCATCACCACTCGCATTAGCGATTCGTTTTTTCAGTTTGGCTTTTTTCTGTGATGCATTTTTATCTACAACATTAGGGGCAATATCAGCAGCGGCTGGATCGAACATTTGTACGCTCGGCTCAATTGTCTCGCTGATTTCCGCAAGCGATAACTCTGGTGCAGGTAATGTTTCCGCTAGTAGGCCGCATGCGGCTTTTTCTTCAACGGGTTTATTTTGACAGCCAAGAGGTGGAATTGCGGTTGGTTTGCATAGGTTCGCTTGATCCGCCGAAGAACGCGCACAAGAACGACACACAAATTTAGGTTCAGTAACCAAGCTGTGGATCTCTCCTAGGTGTTCAGTGATATCTCGACGGTTTAACTTACAAAAGCGTTTAGCCATGCTACAACTCCAGCTAAGAATAATAATGATTCTTAGTTAGATATACATCCGTAACGCGACTATCGCAAGTGTTAAATGGTGATTTATCGTATTTATGACGGGAAATTTTCTTAGTGTGTATCTAAGTTATTGATGCTTCAATTAAGTCATTGATGCTTTCACATACACATCAAAACGGTTCTTTTTAGTTTCGATTGCCATGCTCGGTTTTTGCTCGTCTAACCATGCTGCGTAATCCGGTCTTTTGACCACAACGCGCTTCGTTGCCAGCTTCATCGCAGGCTCAAACAAGCCATCGGCATCCAGATCGGCGCCAACCAAAGATTGGAATACTCGCATCTCTTTCTTAACCAAAGCCGACTTCTTCTTGTTCTCTGGATGTGGGTACATAGGATCGAGGTACACCACATCAGGCTGTTCGAAGTTAGGGTCGTTGCTAAGTTTATCCAGCGCATCGTGACTTGAAGCGTGAATCAACTTCATACGTTCGCTAACCCAACCGCCGATATCTGGGTCTTTTTTTGCTCTCTGCAGGCCGTCATCCAATAATGCAGCCACAACTGGATGTCGCTCTACCATCTGCACTTTACAGCCCAACGAAGCCAATACAAATGCGTCACGCCCTAAGCCTGCTGTACCATCAAGAATAGTTGGCGTTGCGCCTTTGTTTAGACCTGCCGCCTTAGCAATTGCCTGACCTTTACCACCACCAAACTTACGTCTGTGACCGACTGCGCCTCCGACTAAATCAACAAAAATAGCGCCAAGCTTAGGTTCATCGACTTTACGTAGCTCAAGTCGCTCGCGAGTCAGCACCAAAGCAAACTCGCTACTTTCATCATGAGATAAATTCCAACGGGTCGCTAAGTCATTTAAATGATCGATTTGGGTAGCATCTTCGCAAATCAGTTGTAGTTGCAAGGTCGTCTCCAACAGACAGTAGTATTCAAAACAAAAGAGGCAACCAGTTTACCTGATTGCCTCAACAATACATATTAGCGGTGAAAAGTATTCCCAGCTCGGTCGGCTTACCTAAACCAATTACTCGATCTCTCGTTCTTGCCTTAACTCTTCAACAAGCTCAGCCAGTGGCTTCGGTCGACCAATAACATAGCCCTGAGCATAGTTAACACCGAGTTCAATTAACTTATCGAGAATCTGAGTATTTTCAACAAATTCAGCCACCGTGTGCTTGCCCATCTGCTTCGCTAAATCATTGATCGAACGAACCATCACATAGTCCATCTCGTTAACATCAATATCACGCACAAACAGGCCATCAATTTTCACAATATCAACGGGCAATGCCTTCAGATATCCGAATGACGACAAGCCTGAACCAAAATCATCCAGAGCAATCAAACAGCCGAGCTCTTTAATTCGAGTAAAGAAGTTGATTGCCTGCTTCATATTACTCATGGCGGCCGTTTCAGTGATCTCTAAACAAACCTTATGGCAAGGCACTGATGAGCTCGCCAAACTTTCAATCAAGAATTCAACAAACTCTCGGTTACCCATCGAGTGACCAGAAAGGTTTATCGAACACATCCCCAAATCATCAACGAGATGTGGGCGTTGCTCCAACCAATTCAACGTCTGACTGACGACTTGGCGATCAATCAAATGCGCGATGTTATAGCGCTCGGAGGCTGGCATGAAGATCCCCGGTGAAATGTACTCACCTTGGACGTTCTTGATCCGCACCAGTATCTCAAAGTGCATTTTGTTGCTATTTTCCTCTAGACCAAGAATACGTTGGGCAAATAACTCCAAGCGATCATTGGCTAAGGCTTCGTGTACCAAGTTAACGCATTCCATTTCTAAATGGCGACGGCGCAGATCTTCATCATCTAGATGATAAAGGTGATAACGATTTCGCCCTTCCTCTTTAGCGGCATGGCAAGCGGCATCCGCCTGTGCATGCACCATTTGTGATGAAGCGGCAGTATGGTCAATCAATCGAATTCCGATAGAACAAGTAAGATTGAGGTGAATATCACCCCATAAGAATGGATTCTCACTCATCATCGATATAATACTGTGACAGACATTGACAGCATCTCGCTCAGTACAGTCTTTGATTAATACCGCAAACTCATCTCCCCCCATCCGAGCTAACACAGCATTGTAAGGAAGCACATCTTCTATCAGATTAGCGCTAAATAAGATCGCGGCATCACCCGCTTCATGCCCAGCAGTATCGTTCAATACTTTCAATTGGTCCAAATCTAAGAACAACATCGCATGAGTTCTCATATGACTCTCGACCTCTTTCAGCGCCTTTTGTAGCTCTTGCTCAAAGTGGTTGCGGTTGAAAGTGTCTGTAAGCAGGTCATAACGCGCTTGGTATTCTAACTTTTCAGAAAGTTCGCGGGTTTCAGTAATATCCTCTCCCACAATCAACAGCTGACCCGAGTCGACCAATGGACGAATATTTTCACGAATCCAGATCGTTCTACCGTCCGCATGACGATACTCGATATCACGACGCCACACGCCGCGAATTTTGTGCTGTGGTTGCAACAAGATATGACGAGGAATCATCGCGTTCTCATCCACATAAAATTCTCTAGGGCGATGCCCCAAAAGCAGATCAAGTGGATAACCTAGTAATTCTTCAGCAAACTGGTTCACTTGCTGAATGCGATTATTGACATCCAGTGTAATCATCATCACCGGCTGCTTGTCGTAATACAGTTTGAGATTCGCTTCACGTTGGAACAATTTGTTCTCAGCAAGCTTTCGTGAGGTAACATCACGAGCTTCAAATAAGAACTGAATGGTGTCCTCTTCACTGCTCGGCATCGGCTTTAAAGAGATATCTAGCACCATTCCACCACGATCACGGCACCATACCTCAGCCTCAAATCGTAGGGTTGGATAATCATCCCTTTCAGCAAAATACTCCTTCAGCGCTTCGCCAGCGGCATCCTCCCAATATTCTTGGAGAGGTGTTCCTAATTTATAACCTTGATTATAAAGAAGCTCATGCAGCTTACTGTTGCTCGACAGCAGTACACCGCCTTTATCAAGAATACCCATGTACTGTAGACTTTGATCGAATATCGACTCCAGTAACAGCTGGCTTTGTCGGCTAGCACGCTCACTTTTCTTAAGGCGGTTGAGGTAGTAAATCAAGGTCGCGATAACACTCGACATAACCAGAAACAGCAAAACTATGGTTCGAATTTCATCGCGGTAACGCGTCAGGAATGATTTAGGCTTATTGAGAAAAGTAATTGAAGCTTCATTCTCAGTTCCCAGATTCCAACGAGAGAGTTGTTGATAGTCGAGCTTAATCTCTGAGGAACCAGCAGCAATAGGGGGCAATGGCTGATTTGGATTAGCAAGCACCTTCAATAAAACACGCCCTGTATCTCGGCCTTGAGTTTTTCCACTTTGAATGACACCACCAATCGCCCCAAAACCTAGCCCCAAATCGTGTACCATATACAACGGCATTTGGGTTTTAATGTTCAATTGACGCCAGTCCTCAACGCTACTCACGTTGCCTTTAGCATCGCGATAGTATGCCCAAAACAATAAACTCTGACCGAGATCAGTTCGCTGAGAAAACGCTATTAATTCTTGGTAAGAATTGGGGACATAATGCTCCACCAAACCGGAAAAATTTGGGTTGGTTTTAATAGAACTATCAACTTGTGAGCGGATAGCCTCACCTGTTACTGAATGGTCAGTAACAATGTATATCTTCTTTACGTTTGTTTGAAGGCGTTGGATTAACTCAATATTACCTTCTAGATCAATATCTTCAGTAATACCTGTCGCGTTCAAACCTTCAATCATTTCAGGGGAGAAATTGTTGATGCCACCAAAGATTACTGGCGTATCTTTGAGATCGGGCGCAAGGCGCTTCATTAAATTAAGGGCGTTATTGTCACTGACCACAACCGCAGCAAATTCTTCATGCATCAACTTGGTGTGATAAAGCTGATAAACGCGCTCTAAGTATTCTGGGTTTTGAGTTCGTTTACTATCCAAATAAACAACTCGATACGATAGTCGATCACGGTCCAGTTCTTCTGATAATCCTTTGTGGAAATCATCAGTCCAGAAAAAACCCTGATGATAAGAGTGAATAACCAACACATCTTTTGTTTGAGCTGAAACAAAAGCACTCCAACACATAACAATCAAAAACAACGAAAATCGCACTGAATTCACCCTAACACTATAGTTGCTGCTAATATTATCACCCTTGGCTATGATGTGTACTAAAGCCGGTATGTTTTTTATTCACCCTAAGGATTATGCATGTCCACAACTACAGCTCGTCTGGATGATCTAGACCGTGCCATTCTCAAAACCTTAATGGAAGATGCGCGCACGCCTTATGCTGAAATGGCAAAGAAATTCGATGTCAGCCCCGCGACGATTCACGTTCGTATCGAAAAGATGAGATCGGCCGACATTATTGAGCGAACCGAGGTTGTGGTAAACACCAAGAAGCTTGGTTACGACGTGTGTTGTTTTATTGGTATCAACCTTAACGCAGCTCGCGACTACCACTCAGCCATTGCAAAACTGAATGCATTAGATGAAGTGGTTGAGGCTTACTACACCACTGGCGCCTACAACATTTTCGTAAAGCTGATGTGTAAATCGATCGAAGAGTTGCAGTTCGTACTGATCGATAAATTGCAGGCGATTGACGAGGTTCAATCGACTGAGACACTGATTTCATTGCAGAACCCTATCAACCGCAATGTAAATCCATAATCGTTTGATAAATCGATACAAAAAGAGCCTCACAAGGAGGCTCTTTTCACATTCTGACTAGCACAATATTAAGCGCTGATACCCGCATGACGCAGCATCGCGTCGATTTGTGGCTCACGACCACGGAAGCGTTTGAACAGCTCCATTGGCTCTTCGCTGCCACCCATTTCAAGGATGTTATTCAAGAAACGATTACCCGTTTCAGTGTTGAAGATACCCTCTTCTTCAAATGCAGAGAACGCATCTGCAGACAATACTTCAGCCCACAGGTAGCTGTAATAGCCTGCACTGTAGCCACCAGCAAAGATGTGACCAAAGCTGTGCGAGAAGCGGTTCCAATCAAGACTTGGCAGTACCGATACCTTAGACTTAACATCCGCTAGTGTTTCTAGTACGCGAGCACCGACTTCTGGATCGTATTCAGTGTGTAGCGTGAAATCGAACAGGCCAAGCTCTAGCTGACGCAGGATAAACATCGCAGATTGGAAGTTTTTCGCCGCTAGCATCTTCTCTAGCATCTCTTTCGGTAACGCTTCACCAGTTTCGAAATGACCAGAGATGAACGACAACGCCTCCTCTTCCCAACACCAGTTCTCGAGGAACTGACTTGGCAACTCAACCGCGTCCCAAGGCACGCCATTGATACCAGAAACCGCACTCGCATCAACTTGCGTTAACATATGGTGAATACCGTGGCCGAATTCGTGGAACAAGGTTACCACTTCATCGTGCGTAAATAGCGCAGGCTTATCACCGACTGGCTTGTTGAAGTTACACGTAAGGTAAGCCACTGGCGTTTGTAACTCGCCAGATTGAGTAATGCGACGACCGCGACAGTCATCCATCCAAGCGCCACCACGTTTGTGTTCACGTGCGTATAGGTCTAGATAGAAGCTACCGCGCAATGTGCCTGTCGCATCAAAGATGTCGAAGAAGCGCACTGAATCATGCCATGTATCCACACCTTCACGCTCAGTCACAGACATACCAAACACACGGTTTAGTACTTCGAACAAACCAGACACTGCGTTCGACTCAGGGAAGTATGGACGAAGCTCTTCATCAGAGATCTCGAACAAGTTCTGTTTTTGTTTCTCGCTGTAGTAAGCGATGTCCCACAGGTTTAGCTCAGAGACACCAAACTCTTTCTCAGCAAACTGACGTAGCTCTTCGACTTCGCGCTCACCTTGTGGTTTGGCTTTTACTGCTAGGTCGTTAAGGAAACCAAGTACTTGGTCTGGCGTTTCTGCCATCTTAGTCGACAGAGATTTTTCGCTGTAAGTGCTAAAGCCAAGCATGCGTGCGATCTCGTGACGCAGCTTAAGTTGTTCAGTGATGATCTCAGTGTTGTCCCACTTGCCCGCATTTGGACCGCGATCTGAAGCGCGAGTTACGTAGGCTTCGTACAGTTCTTTACGCAGTTCTTGGTTATCACAGTACGTCATCACTGGTAGATATGAAGGGATGTCCAGAGTCAGTAGGTAACCTTCTTGCTCTTTAGCTTGTGCCGAGGCTTGTGCTGCTGCCAATGCCGACTCAGGCATACCAGCCAGTTCAGCCACGTCTGTAACTTGCTTGCTCCAACCCATGGTTGCATCAAGCACATTGTTTGAGAATTGAGAACCCAGCTCAGACTGACGCTTGCTGATCTCGCCGTAGCGGTGCTGCTCGTCTGCGGGTAAGCCAATGCCTGATAATTCAAAGTCACGCAGTGCGTCGGTAATGGTTTTCTGTTGAGCTTGGTCTAATGCCGAGAATGCCTCACTCGCCTTGATCGCTTTATACGCTTCGAACAAACCTTTGTGTTGGCCGACCCACGTGCCGTACTCAGAAAGTACAGGCAGGCAGCTCTCATAAGCGTCACGCAGTTCGTCGCTGTTCATCACAGAATTCATATGGCTTACAGGTGACCAAATACGGCCTAAACGATCATCCACTTCTTCAATTGGAGCAACGAGGTTGTCCCAGCTTGGTGAAGTATTACCTTCAAGTACTTGTTCTATCTTGTTGCGACACTCTTCAATCACTTGCTCAACCGCTGGCTTAACGTGCTCAGGTTTGATCTGTGAAAACGGAGGTAAATCCGTGAAGGTTAATAGCGGATTAGACATATAAACATTCCTTTGGCTTTAGAGACTTTCGTCTTTTTTGTAATGAGGTCGTCTTACAGTCATCAGGCTCAGGGTCACCCTAAAAAATCACCTGCGAATAGTTATTAGATAGTGCCCAACAAGGCAAATTTCAATAGTAGAACCAATAACTAACTGCATATTGCTCGCGACTGTTCCTGAATTGTTCGAGAATTTATGGTCCATTGGGGGTTATAATAGTCAAACTAACCCCACCTACACTAACCACACTCTAATTCGAGAGTGTTACGAGAGTTTAATTTGTTAAGTTATCGCCACAGCTTCCACGCGGGCAACCATGCCGACGTAGTAAAGCATATCGTACAGAGCCTTATTCTTAATTCTTTGAAACAAAAGGATAAGCCTTTTGTTTACCATGACACTCACTCTGGTGTAGGTCGTTACGACTTAACGCATGAATGGTCTGAAAAAACGGGCGAATACAAACAAGGTATTGCCCGCGTCTGGGCACAAACAGAACTTCCTGAAGACATTCAAAGCTACCTTGAGTCTATCTCAGCACTCAACAATGGCGAAAAACTGCGTTTCTACCCAGGTTCACCACGTGTTGCACGTGCACACCTGCGTGATCAAGACCGCATGGTATTAACTGAGCTTCACCCAGCCGATCACCCTCTGCTTGAGCAAGAGTTCCACCGCGATCGTCAGGTATCTATCTATAAAGAAGATGGCTTCCAACGCCTAAAAGGCAGTCTGCCACCTAAAGAACGTCGTGGTTTGGTTCTTATCGATCCACCTTACGAGCTGGCAAAAGAGTATCGTGATGTTGTGACTGCGATTGCTCAAAGCCATAAGCGCTGGGCAACTGGTATCTACGCAATTTGGTACCCAGTGGTAAATCGCTGTGATATCGAAGATATGATCGAAGGCCTTGAAGGCTTAGGCATCAACAAGATTCTACAAATCGAACTTGGCGTATCACCAGACACCAACGAGCGTGGCATGACAGCATCAGGCATGATTGTTATCAACCCACCTTGGAAGCTAGAAAGCCAAATGAACGAAATTCTTCCATTCTTGAAGGAAGCAATTGCGCCGGCAACCGGTCACTTCAAAGTAGAGTGGATCGTACCCGAGTAATCTCGAACTTAACGTCATGCTCCGACGAATACTCAGCAGACTGTGACGTACACGAATAAATTTTAAACAGGGAGATTGAGTTCAACCGATCTGCCCTCAATATAATAATTAGACAATTTAAGAATCTATAGGACGTAGGTGTTCAGTGCGCTCACTGTACCCACAGCCTTCAATAAATGGAGAAAGTAATGGCGACTCATTTTGATTACATCTGTATCGGCGGCGGTTCAGGCGGCATCGCATCAGCTAACCGCGCAGCAATGCACGGTGCAAAAGTTGCACTTATCGAAGCTCAAGACCTTGGTGGTACTTGTGTAAACGTTGGTTGTGTTCCTAAAAAGGTTATGTGGCACGGTGCTCAAGTTGCTGAAGCGATCAACCTATATTCAAAAGACTACGGCTTCGACGTTGACGTAAAAGGCTTCAACTGGGGCAAACTGGTTGAAAACCGTCAAGCGTACATTGGTCGTATCCACCAATCTTACGATCGCGTTCTTGGTAATAACAAAATAAACGTAATCAAAGGCTTTGCTAAGTTTGTCGATGAGAAGACTGTTGAAGTTAACGGTGAGCACTACACCGCTGATCACATCCTGATCGCAGTGGGTGGTCGTCCAACCATTCCAAACATCCCTGGCGCAGAGCACGGTATCGACTCAAACGGTTTCTTCGATCTGATGGAGCAACCTAAACGTGTTGCTGTAATCGGCGCAGGCTACATCGCAGTAGAAATCGCAGGCGTACTAAGTGCACTTGGCACAGAGACACATTTGTTCTGTCGTAAAGAGTCTCCACTTCGCAGCTTCGACCCAATGATCGTTGAAACACTGGTTGAAGTAATGGAAGCGGAAGGTCCAACACTTCACACGCATTCTGTTCCTAAAGAAGTAGTGAAAGAAGCAGATGGCACGCTGACTCTGCACCTAGAGAACGGCAACACTCAAAACGTTGACCACCTAATTTGGGCTATCGGCCGCCACCCAGCGACTGACGCTATCAACCTAGCATCAACGGGTGTTGCAACCAACGACCGTGGCTACATCAAAGTAGACGAGTTCCAAGCAACCAACGTTCCTGGTATCTACTGTGTAGGCGACATCATGGAAGGCGGTATCGAACTAACACCTGTTGCTGTTAAAGCCGGTCGTCAGCTTTCTGAGCGTCTATTCAACGGTCAAACAAACGCAAAGATGGACTACACGCTCGTTCCTACTGTTGTATTCAGCCACCCACCTATCGGCACTATTGGTCTAACGACTCAAGAAGCTGAAGAGCAATACGGCAAAGACAACATCAAGGTATACACGTCTGGTTTTACTGCAATGTACACTGCGGTCACTCAGCACCGCCAACCTTGTAAGATGAAGCTAGTATGTGCTGGCGAAGAAGAGACTGTAGTCGGCCTACACGGCATCGGTTTTACTGTTGATGAAATGATTCAAGGCTTCGGCGTTGCAATGAAAATGGGCGCAACCAAAGCAGATTTCGACTCTGTTGTGGCGATTCACCCAACGGGCAGCGAAGAATTCGTTACCATGAGGGGTTAGTGTAGGAAAAGCATCTTACACACGTAAATAAATCTGGAAAATAATCAATCACTGTCCATACTGTATACATGGACGGTGATATTTTTCAGGATAATTTATGACATACCTTGTACACTCCAGCGATGTTTTCAAAGAGACTGAGCTACAAAAACTGGATAATGGTACATTCCATTGCCTCCCCTCCAATGACAATATCGGTTCGCTGCCAACCCTCTTTTCGCAAGATGGTGTATTCAATCACGAAGCCAACAGCTACCTGTTTTATCTCAAGGCAATAAAGAAGGCAGAAGACCTATCTCCCTGCGCACAGGCACTGCGTGCCTATTACCAATTTCTTGAGGACAAGGGACTACGCTGGGATAAATTCCCGCCAGTCAAACGGCTCAAACCAACTTACCTGTACCGCTCTCACCTGCTCAAGCAAATAAAGCAAGGCGAGCTTGCACACAGCACTGCCAGTGTTCGTATGAACCAAATCGTCAATTACTATAAGTGGCTACTGCATGATGGTTACCTACGCGTAAAGAATGAGAAGGAAGCCCCATTCAAAATGGAGTTTGTCTCTGTTCAGAACAGTGGGATGCTTGCCCACATATCCCCAACTTTCATTGTTGAGACCAGTGATTTACGCATAAAGGTTCCGAGGGATGCAGATAGTAAAAACATCAGGCCACTATCCCCATTAAGCCGTGATGCTCTTAGTATTTTAACTCAACACCTTCCACAAACATCTGAAGAGTTGCGCCTGCAAGCCTTGCTTGCAATTGATACAGGAATGCGGGTTGAAGAAGTGGCAACCCTAACTCTAGATGCGCTAGACACTGCAACCCCGCTTGCTGAGAGCGAGCATCGCTTTGAAATTCTGTTATGCCCCCGCTCTACTGGCGTACAAACCAAGTTCTTAAAAACTCGGACTGTCGAGATTTCATCGGATTTGATCCAGTCGTTGAATGAGTATCGAATTTCAGAGCGACGCCTTAAGCGTGTTACTAGGCTTAACGAGAAAATAGAACAATTACACAGTGATGCTGTCAGCTTCACCCAGAAGACCATTGAAACACTAGAGCGTTGTGATCGTCACGAACCACTTTTTGTTAGCCAACAAGGCAACCCTGCTACGGGTAAATCCATTGAAGCTCGATGGATTGAGTTCAGGGCAGAAATAAAACAGGTAGAGCCATCATTTTCCCATCGCTTCCATGATTTACGCGCCACCTATGCCACCTATCGTCTCAATGATTTGCTAGAGGCTAAATTGCCCGTTGTCGACTGTATGGAGCTTCTGATGGGTTGGATGGGGCATAAAGATGAAAGTACGACTTGGAAGTATTTACGCTTTCTAAAACGCAAAGAGGCTTTCAAAGTGAAGTATGGCATCCTTGATGCGATTATGCACGATGCGTTAGGTGGTAACGATGACTGAACCTACCTACCTTTCTGACTGGAAACCAGAACTTTGCTTTAATCTTAATGCGTACAACAACGCTTTAGCTGACTTTAATCGCCTTTTATTTAAAGGCTTTCCTCCAACTCACAAACTACAGCAGAGCCATCAATTCGAGAATGCTAACCGTAGAGAGTTTGCTCTTAGATTAAAAGACAGATTTAGTGAAAAAATGGATGAAGGTTCTAGCCATAAATCTCTATATGGGGTTTTTAGTGAATTATCACAGTACCTTCGATGGTGCGATAAAGAAAATTATGCAGCTTTTAGCCAACACTCATTAGAAGGCTACATGGAGCACATACAAGTTCGTGTCATGTTGGGGGAAATAAAACGTAGTTCATATAAAGTTAGACGAGCAAATATGGTCTCCCTATTCACTAGATACCTTGATTTACCACACTATTATTTTAATAACGTGATTATCATGGACAACAGCGATCGAGAACCGTTTGAGAGCTACACACGTAGCGATTTAAATCAATTGCTCCCTTTCTTAAGGCGTCTTTTCAATCAAACCTATTCACAGTTTATTGAAGCCCCTGATAAGCACATTCATGCGTCAAAGGTTACACCGACTATGACCTTTGAATGGCTAGGTGAAAAATATCAACTTTGTGGAGGTATATCTAAGATGATGTGTACTGCCGCCTACTTATTGTCTTATTACACCTATGCCAACACAAGCACTCTATTGCAACTAAGACAGCCAAACAATGCTTCGATATTTACTGGTGAAGTCTGGTACACAATGCCAGCTTTCAAACGTCGCGCATTTAAAACCATTCAAATTGAAATTGGTGAGCATGAATTAGAGATCCCCAAGTATGCCATGACTTTTTTCGACAAATTACTGAAAGCTTCACGAATAATAAGTACCAGCGAGCAAGCAACTCTTCTTCAGACGATTGCATCCAAAAAGATACAACCATTAAAGAGCAGAACTCTACAGGCATTTCTCAAACTCTGGGTCGAAAAAAACTTCACATTTACAGATCAAGTTGGAAGGCGTTTACGCCCTAACATTAGCCGATTTCGTGAAACTGGCTCCCAATTAACCGCTTACCATCAGGGGGAAATGGTTAATGACCTCATGCTTAACAACACGCCCAGCACTCGTCGGCGTCACTATAGCGAGGGAAATAAGCAGGCCAATAACGGCATGATGCAAGATACGATGTTAATTCGGGAAGAACAGGTCAAGAGCAGCGTCAGCACCAAGCAAGCTCAGGAAAACCTCGGTATTGAGGTACTGATTATCGAGGAAGAAAACAAGATTAACCTTCCCAATTTGAGCCGTACTTCTAATGGCGGCAGTTGCGCATCTCCATTCGGTGGAAAGTCCCAGAAATACACCAAGAAAGCTCAAGCACAAGGGCTTGCAAAGGAGGGAGAGCGATTAGCCTGTGCAGACCTACTAGGGTGCTTTGGTTGCCCAGACCAAGTGATTGTTCAGTCGGTATCAGATATCTGGTGCCTGCTCTCATTCAGAGCCTGTATTGAAGAATCACTGTTCCTTCACTTGGATGCCAGCCATTATAAAAAAAACTTTGAAAACATCATACATTTTATCGAGCAAAAAATACTACCAAGCATAAATCAGCAGATATTGAGAAAGGCAGAAGCCAAACTTGATGATGATGGTTTGCACCCTGCATGGAGCGACAACGAATCAGTTTTAAGCTTAATTTCAAAATCACCAGTCGAGGTAGGATAATGGATACATCTAAACTCTATTTACCCGACTTTCCACAGCAGAATAAGGTCACGGATGTTGATGTAGTAACGCTCTACCATGAGAAAAGATATGAAGAGCTAGATACCATCGTCATCTGCAAGGATAAAGACGGAAACGTTACCGCCAACTTTGGCCAGAACAATTGGGATTGCCTGCCTTTCTCGCGAAAAAAGAGCAGGAACAACCTAAGCACAGAAGAGTTTGACAATATCCCTGAGCTACAACAGGAACTAAAATTGCTAAGTTATGGCTGGCTATTTAACAAAAGTCCAAAGCAGAAAAAAGCACTCAAGTTTTCAAGTGTACGAACTCGATTTGACAATATAAAAGTGGTTTATCGTTTCTTACAAAGGAACAACCATAAGTCACTAAAATGTCTTTCTTTATCTATGGTTTGGAGTGATTTTGAGCACTTTTTACAAGAGGGTAACTATGCCCAAGGGACTATCGAGTCAACTTTTGTTGCATTAAATGCCGCTATAAATGATGAGTCATGGCACAAGCTTGAGCTTGGACTCAATCCAATAAAGTCAAAAACAGAAGCAAGACGGATAAGTTTCATTGAAGCGCAGCAAACTCTTGTTATCCCTGAACGTCTATGTGATGCCATTTATGGAAAAGCCATAGAACTGGTCAATGGAGCTCACCCATATAGACAATTAATATTAGATATTGAGAAGTCTCTACAGGATAACTATGTTAAGGGAGTGCGCAATCTTGAAGAAAGAATAAAGCAAGGGAACCATTACTCATTCATGAATGAGGACGGTAGCATTGACAAACGAAAATTCACTTCCGCCGCTCAAGAGTTACAACCACATAAAGTCAAAGACCTCATCGCTCCATTAGCCGCTAAAGTACCAAGTATTAGACTGAAAAGTGGAACGGACTTTAAGCGCTACTGGGGTCAATTAACTAATGCTTGCTATATCATTTGTGGGGGTTTTAGCGGTATGCGAGATTCCGAAATCGATAAATTAACGCCTAAAAGTTATTACAAGGATAGCTTTGAAGGACGTGATTTCCACATGCTGCAATCTCATACTTTTAAGTTAGGGCATAAAAGAGAAACATGGGTTACCGCCTCATCTTCTAAAACTGCAATAGAGTTAATGGCCACACTAACTGAAGAATGGCGGAAAGAAGTTAGTTATCCAGATAAAAAATACAAAGACTCTATTTGGGTAAATAAATCATACCGCTCCAAGCCACCCGCATTGATTACTGGCTGGAATCACCGACTACAGCGTTTTTGTAATCAGTTCAACTTCATTGTAACTGAAGAGGATTTCGCAGAATGCTTAGCATCAAACCCTCGTTCATTAAATCGTGTAAAACAAGATGTAATCGTTGGAAACCCATGGCACATGACAGTTCATCAGTTCAGGCGTACCTTGGCCTTTTACTGCATCAAAAACCGTCTAGGGACATTAGTGGCGCTCAAACAGCAGTTCAAGCATCTCTACCTTGCAATGACAGAGTGGTATACGAACGGTGGGAAGCTGGCGAGCCTACGAGATCTGAAAGTGGACGAGCAAGTTCAAAAGGCACTTGATGAAATCAATGCAGAAACCACAGCCAATAAAATCTTTAAACAGTGGCATTCAGATGAAACCCTGTCTGGCACTCATGGAAAAGCGATCATGAAAATGCGAGGGGATGTGCCGACCATTTATAGCTCATGGGATGTTATCTATAAAGCCGTAAAGGATGGTAAGTTGACGCTACATGGTTCAATGCACAGCTATTGCAAATCTGGTTATGACTGCGATATGGACGGAGTGGTCACTCCCCAGTTCTGTGTGGACTGTGGTTCAGGAAGTAGCATCATTGACGAGCAGCAGGCTAAGTGGTGGCAGAAAAAACACCGCAGTCTAGTTGCTTATATGGAATCTGGCGAAGAAATTTCGATAAGTGAACATAGCCACTATGTCACTCAAGTAAGAGCCGCAGAGAAAGTCATGGCTGACTTTGATATGCCCTTTACCCCTTTTGAACCTGATTTGAAGGTAGCTAACTTATGAGCAAGAGCGAGAACACACTCCTAAAACTAGAAGCAGCCCTAGAGCGCATTAAACAAGGAAAACCAAAGCGTATCCCTACCCACCGTAAGCTCAGTGTACGCGCTGTTGAGGAAGAGGCTAACTTGGGTAATGGCAGCGGCTACTACTACCCTGAGTTTGTAGAAAAAGTTAAAAAAACTAAAGCTGATATTGCAGAAGGCCAAGGCGAGATCGTTCAGCCAGAGATACAGACGGTACGCACTAAGCTCAAAGAGCAGAAACGTATCAAGGAAAACTTTAAGGCTAAGTATGAGGCTGAGAGAGAGAAACTAGCCCTGTTCGCTGCTTCACAGCACCACCTTAACGATAAGCTGGTTCAAGCGTTGGCTCATATAGAAGATTTGGAGTTTCAAAACTCCCAATTACGTGAAGAGTTAGCTCAACTAAAGCGAAGCAAGGTTGTTTCGATTAAGTAATCGTTGAGTTGAGGAATACTAAAGCTTACTCAATACCTTCAAGCTTTTTCTTAATGTGGTCGATAAGGTTTTTCTTGTCGACCTCATTCAACTTATCTATCAAGCAGACAAGCTCTGCAGAATCAACATCCTCACAAAAAAAGTAGCTCAATGGCACTCCAAGCTCATCAGCAATTAACTTCAAGGTTTGAGCATCCGGTGTATGCTTCCCTTTCTCATACTGATTCATTCTTGGACTAGCAGAACCTTCATCCATACCTATACGAACTCCCAAAGCCTTCTGAGAGAGGTTTGCTTTTTTACGCGCTTCTTTGAGGCGTATTGGTAACGGATTATTGAACGACACTGATGCTTCATATCTCTAAGCTCTATATAACTAAGATTTTCTTAGTTTTACTGATTTCTGCATACTAAGCAATCCTTAGTATTTGAGTGATATAAGCAATACATGAAACGTTCTACGAAAATCTGCGCAGAAATGCACAAGTTGTTGATTGAAAAAAGAATGGATGGTTTTTCTGTTGTGGAAGCAAGGGATGCTTCATTAAATATTGAAAAAGGTACACAAAACCTGGATGAAGCTCGGAAGAAGATTTATCGCCAAATATGGCAATATCAACAAAAGGGGTGGTTGCGAAGTGAAGGTGAAGGAAGAAACAAAAAGTACTTTCAAACCGAACAATTTAGAGATCTCCAGGTAGCGCCTCGAAAAAAAGCCACACGTACCGCTTCTATAAAAGAGTGCGCAACGGATTATTCCGTGTTATTTCGAGAGAGTAATGAATACAAAGGTGAATTGGAGATCGTGCTTGGTGAAATTGAAGAATACCAGTCATTAAGGTCTCGCTTCCCTGAGCTTGAGTGCAAGTTAACCCCACTGTTACAGCAAGCAAAAGAGCGTTCAGCACACCTACTTGGAAAGGTGAATGGGTTGACGAATGTTCTTAAAACCCTCTCAGAAGATTGCCAACCGTGTTAAGACATTGGCAACTAGAGTGCTCAGAGAAAGCCTTACAAAAATATAGAAAAAACCAAAAACACTTTTTCTGCCAAGCAACCCCTGGGGCTGGAAAAACCGTACTTGCCGCCACTATCGCATCAAAATTGCTAAAAGACGGTTTGGTCAATCTTGTATTATGTTTCTCTCCATCATTAACAGTTTCTGA
Source organism: Vibrio sp. 1F169 (assembly GCF_041439605.1). Taxonomy (NCBI): domain Bacteria; kingdom Pseudomonadati; phylum Pseudomonadota; class Gammaproteobacteria; order Vibrionales; family Vibrionaceae; genus Vibrio; species Vibrio sp. 1F169. The sequence continues at coordinate 17,048 of NZ_JBGOOI010000083.1, forward strand.
TGGTATAAAAAAAACCTTTTCACAGACTCTTAATTGCACCTTTAATGGTGGGCTAGGCTCTATCGGACAATCACTCACATACCAATCCATTCAATTTCTCAATGATGAATTTTGGAAGACACTTCGTAATCACCGAGTGTTCGTCGTCTTTGATGAGATACACCATTCCCTATCTGGCAGGGTAGTTGTCACTGTTAAAATTTAACCAGTTTGGGCGATAA